>JAFGQH010000079.1 GCA_016935815.1 Bacilli bacterium
ACATATATCCTACTTCTCTTCATCTCGATCATATGGGTTAGTTGGAAATTAATGATGTTTTGAAAAAAAAGGTGCGAATTGCTCGCACCTTTTCTTATATTTCAAATCGTTCTTTCAAGTTGGCAAGTTGTGTTCGTAAAACGCATGGCATTTCAACACTATACACTTTGGAATAATACGACTCAATATCATGGATTTCTTGGATCCAATCCTCCTTGTTCACTTCAAATAGCGTGTTCAATGCATTTTGTGTTAACTTTAGATTAGTCAAATCCAGTTTCTTGATATCAGGAACCAAACCGATTGGAGTGATCTGATAATTGATTTTACCAACTGTTCGCTCCAATATCCATTTCAAAATTCTTGAATTTTCACCAAATCCCGGCCAGATATATCGATTGCTCTCATCTCTTCTAAACCAATTCACAAAGAAGATTTTTGGTAGCAAATCATCTGTAGATTTATGGTACATATCCACCCAATGATTGACATAGTCCTTAATATTGTATCCAATGAATGGTAACATCGCAAATGGATCTCTTCTCACATCGCCGATATGTTCATCCAATACGGCTGCCGTAATCTGTGATCCCATAATCGAACCAATGAAAATCCCATGAAGGAAATCCAAACTCTGATGGATCAAAGGGATTGTCGTTGGACGTCTACCTCCAAATAATATGGCAGAAATGGGAACTGCTTCTTCATATTCTTTAGCTAAAACGGGGCAATTTGTCAAAGGAGAAGTGAAACGTGCGTTTGGATGATCCGGACGGAAAGAACTACCCCTGTACCAATCGTTCCCTTGCCAATCAATTAAATGGTCTGGAGCTTCTTCGGTTAAATCCTCCCACCAAACATCCATGTCGTCCGTAAGAGCGGTATTGGTGAAGATGGTATCGTGTCTGACTGAAGCCAAGGCAATTGGATTGGATGATTCGGAAGTACCGGAAGTAACTCCAAAGAATCCATTTTCAGGGTTAATTGCGTATAACCTTCCATCTTCTTTGATTCGCATCCATGCGATATCATCTCCGCAAGTTTCTGCCTTCCATCCTGGAAGACTAGGTTTGATCATTGCAAGGTTGGTTTTCCCGCAAGCGCTTGGAAAGGCGCCGGTGATATAGTTGGTTTTCCCATTTGGATCCGTTAGTTTCAGGATCAACATATGTTCCGCCATCCAACCTTCGTTTCTCGCTTGATTGGAAGCGATTCTGAGTGCAAAACATTTTTTCCCGAGTAAGGCATTTCCTCCATATCCGGATCCATAAGACCAGATCATATTTTCTTCTGGGAATTGCGTAATGTACTTGTGATCCATTGGCGCAGACGGCCAAGAAGGATCGACATCTCCGAGATTCAAAGGGTGTCCAACGGAGTGTAATGCTTTCACAAAAGGAACTCCATCATCAATCAATTTCAAGACATCCATTCCCGACCTTGTCATGATGTGCATGTTCAGTGCGACGTAAGGACTATCTGTGATTTCTACACCGAGCTTAGAAAATTCATGCCCAATAGGACCCATGGAAAAAGGGATAATATACATTGTCCTACCTCGCATGCATCCCTTGTAAAGGTCGAGCATAATCGGTTTTAACGTGTCAGGTGAGATCCAATTGTTTGTTGGACCCGCATCTTTCTCAAGAGTGGTCGAGATAAAAGTCCTTTTTTCCACTCTTGCGACGTCGGAAGGATCGGAGCGGAACAGCAAACTGTTCGGTCGTTTTTTCGGATTCAAACGAATCGCTTTTCCTTTGCGAACGCAATCTTCAGCAACGTCATCGTATTGTGTTTGGGAACCTTCCCAAAGCACAACAACATCTGGCTGGCATAAGGATTGGATTTCTTCAATCCAATCTTTAAGCACTTTGTTTTTTGTCATTTCAATCTCCTTGTACATGAAAAATGATATATTTAGCAGAATTCTTTGAAATCTGTTATAATATGTAATGAGGTGAATTATGGAAATAAAGAATAAATATATCGCGCTTCTGATTGATGCAGAAAATATTTCTCCTTCTTATATCGAGAAAATCATTGACGAAGCCAACAAATACGGAACCATCACCATTCGCAGAGTTTATGGTGATTGGACGACACCGCAGCTCAATCCTTGGAAGATGAAAATCAACGAGTTTGGATTGACTCCAGTTCAACAATACGCATACACATCCGGAAAGAATGCATCGGATTTCACTTTGATTATCGATGCGATGGACATTCTCTATAAAGACAAAGTCAACAGTTTTTGCATCGTCACATCCGATAGTGACTTCACAAAGCTTGTAACAAGACTAAGGGAAGACAACATGTTCGTATTCGGTATGGGTGAAAGTAAAACTCCTTTGTCTTTGGTCAACTCCTGTGAGACCTTTGCATATCTGGACAAGATGATGTTGCCAGAGGAAGAAGAAGTCAAAGAAGAAAAAGTGGAAGTCAAAGTACCTGAAGACAAAAAGAAAGGTAAATCAATTTCTTCCATCACTCCAAAACGTA
Organism: Bacilli bacterium; assembly: GCA_016935815.1. Lineage (GTDB taxonomy): Bacteria > Bacillota_I > Bacilli_A > Izemoplasmatales > Hujiaoplasmataceae > 4572-104. The sequence goes on from JAFGQH010000079.1 coordinate 2,500, forward strand.
GAGTGAAAATGGAACTTCGCAATATCATTGAAGAAAATTTGGAAGATGATGGCTGGGCATATTGGAGTTTGATTGCGCAATTCCTGCAAAAGAAGTTCCCAGGCTTCCATCCCCGTAACTATGGCAGCAATGTCAAGCCGCTATCCTTCTTTGAAAAGATGAAGGAATTCGAAGTGAAACGAGATGGTACTATCACATATATCAGAAACAAAAACACAAAGTCATTGTAAGATGGCTTTTTTTATTGGAATACTTTCTCGATATAATCGGAATTCATCAGATGAACCAAAGCTGGATAGTTGATGTGAAAACGAACAATATCACCGACAGCGTAGGTGTTTTTTCTGCTTTCTAAAATCAGATGGTCTGAACTTCCTCCAAGAACGGAAAGGTTGAGATCCATGGGTTTTAGGTTCTCCAGAATACAGTCTTGTTTTCCCACTGCCAATATCAAACGAGTCATCATTCCTTTGTCAACGATGTTTGGAACTTCTCCAAAGGAATTGATGGAGATATCACCGTCAGGGTAACTTGGTTTTTCTTTGCATTCAATCACTTCAGCTTCGAAGCTGAAAACGTCATGGAATAGCCCTTCGATTTCTGTGGAGTAGGAAGTCTCTTTGCCAAACAAAATCGATTCTCCCAATCGCAAATGATTGATTTCAGTAGGAATCATACTTTTGTCAAATAACGTGACTGAAGAGGAGTTTCCTCCGGATACAAGTTCCAACTTGAAACCCAGTTGATTTTCGATATTGTGTTTGATTTCAATCAGGCGTTGCAATATGGTATTGGATGGAACCAAACCACCATAGCAAGTCAGGTTGGTTCCGATACCTTTGATATGGATATTGGAAAGTTTGGATACTGTTTCTACCAAATCCAAGTATTCGGATTTATAGTAAATACCTTCTCTCAGGTCGCCAAGATCAAACATCAGAATAATATTGTGTATTCTGTTTTTCTTTTTCGCTTCCTCATTCAAAGCCTGAATGACGGATAGCTCAGATTCCAAAGATGTACTGGCATAACGAATGACATCGCTGACTTCCGATAACATCGGAATTCTCAGCAACATTTTATCTCCCGAATATGACAGGAATTTCTTGAGATTGTGAATTCGAGAATCACCGATACTGGTGAGTTCTGTCTGGTTGACGATCCCGAGAATTTCTTCATGTCCCGCGAATGCTTTGATGACGAAAGTGATGTTGGGAATATGGTTTTTAGAAGCCATCTTCAACATCGTATCAATATTGTGTTTTAATTTCGCTTGATGAACGATCAATCTAGGATACATTTTATCACCTGATTCCTAAACTTTGTTTCAGCAATTGCAATGCAGCATTTGGATGTTTTTTGGATAACACTCCTAATGATGCCATGATATAATCGTTGTCAACCAATATCGTTGTACTGGCAGGAGGAAGTAGAAGCAGTTTGTTCTTTTCAGCCAATGCATTTCGGATGATGCTTTCTTTGTTTGGAAGTCTTGTCAGAGCTCCGCCGGTAGCGATCAAGTATTTGACATTGGATAAATCCTTGCCTTCTGCGTAGGTTGTTTTTCCGCTTGCAGTATACATATTTACAAGTTTTCCGCAGTGACGACCCAGTGCCTGAATCATTGCTTCTTGAGCCAACCTCTCGGTTAGAGGGATTTGGTCTATATTCGGAATCGCTTGATAATGATCCATCATTGCAACCCATGCAGAATCACTCAACTTCAGTTGTTGTTTCAAACGATCAATGCCGATGATATCGATGATATTGTCTTTGTTGATGTAGACACCAAGATCGCCTTCAACGGTTCGCTTGGCAAATGGCTCAGGGGAAATCAAGATTTTTTCGATTTCTTCCTTTCCTTTTGTGACCGAGTGAACATCCGTGGTGGCTCCGCCGATATCAATCGTGACCAAATCGCCGATTTCCGATTCCAAAAGAATAGCTGCTTCCAATACTGCTCCAGGTGTCGGGATGATGGATTCATTGATAATCTCTTTCACTTTTTCCATCCCCGGTGCATGGATGATATGTTTCTCAAAGGCATCCTGAATCAATTTTCTTGTGTCCTCGACTTCCAAGACATCGATTTTCGGATAGACATTCTTGGAGAGATATAAATAGTCCAATTGTCCATATTGTTTGAAGATGGATTGAATCACGGTTTGATTCTGAATATTACCGGCATAAATGACGGGAATGTTTCGTCTCATTGCCGCAATTTTCTTTGCATTTTCGATTGCTGTGATACGTTCCCCATAATCGACACCGCCAGAGATCATAATAATATTCAATGGCATTTCTAGGATTTCTTTGAGTTGATACTCGTCCAACAAGCCACTGGTGACCATTTTGATATTGGCTCCGGCCCCGAGTGCGGCTTCTTTGGCGGCTTTTACGGTCATATCGTACACCAGACCGTGCACACTCATTTTGAGTCCGCCGGCAGCGCTGCTGCTGGCAAAAGTTTCCTTGGCAATCAATTCGGAAACACCGATTTTTTGCTTAAGATCATCAATTGCTTTTTGAAGGCCGATTGTCACATCGCCTTCTAAAACGGTTGTCGGACTAAATCCACTGCCTAAAAATCTTGGATTGCTGTCCAAGTTGTCAAAGGCATTCACAACAGTTGTGGTAGATCCGATTTCCGCTACCAAAGCATCAATGTTCATTCATTTCTTCCTTGCGTTTTACGAGGAATGAAGCGACGTGTTGTCCCTTTGTTCCTCGGCCAAAGCCGGCATCCATTCCTTGCTTTTTCGCTAATTCAGGAGTGACTTGAGTTCCTCCTGATATAATGATCAATTTATCCCTTACTCCCTTTTCGATTGCGAGATCATGGGTTTTTTTCATGTTCTTGTAGTGTACGTCATCATGAGAGATGATCGTTGACATCAAAATGGCATCGGCATTCGCTTCAATTGCAGCATCCACCAATTTCGAGATTGGAGCGGAAGTTCCTAAATAAATGCAATGGATACCGTATTTTTCGATTCCACCGTGTTTTATGTCGATAATTTCTCGAAGTCCAACCGAGTGTTCGTCTTCACCGACGGTTCCAGCGATGATGGTCATCGGATGTTCCTCTATATATTCGCGAATTTCTTTATCTGATAACATATCCGGCTCTTCTGGTAAAGTCAATTTGAATAGGTCGATCTCGAAATCAACTTTTCCCTTGACTTGGATTCGGGTAGCTTCTGCCGGATGCAATACTTCTTTATGGATGACTTCCGGTTCAACCAAATTCATACGTTTGGCTATCTCAAGACTTGCGGCCACTGCATATTTGACAGATGTAGGAAGCGTCAAATCTATGACAATGGTTCCATCTGCGAGCCATTCGACTTCGGGCTTGACAATGTCACTGTTTCGATATTTCTCCGAATCATCCATGCGAATGTTGACATTGTCGGTTTCATCGAGTTCGTCGATAAAAATGATTTTGGATCGGTCTTCAAACGTAGATCCACCAATCAATTGACTTGGATTATCTTCTTTGGACAACCCATATTGCATGATATTATTGTAACCGAAGTGAGCGGTAACCGGAGCCATGTAGTCTTCGTCTCTTTCATATACTGTGTCGGCACCTACTCCTCCATTGATATTTCTTGAGATTCCGTCCCCATTGCGTTCGGGATAGATTCCTGAGTCGATGAAGAATCCATTCTCCACAGCTTTGAAATATCCGCCTGTTTCCAGCAATTCCTCAAAGAAAAGAATCGCTCTTTCTTTTAATTCTCTTACTTTTTCTGGTAAATAGCCAACTTCTTTTAGCTCCACAAGATCCAATAATCCATCCATACCGATCAAAGCTTGTTTTGCCGTGTCGCAGGCTTCGACATTATACATATGCCATGGAACGTTTCTACCTTCGTCTGGTGTGATCGTTGATTGGATATCCGCACTGGTCAGTTTTGATATCATCATGTTGAGAACATGAGTCACTGTTGCCTCTCTTGTCGAGGATTCCATATATTTGGTATTCATTTGAGCTCTCATCTTATAATCACTGAAGAAATCTCTCAACGCTTTCGCATATGGCAGATTGATTCGTAAATCAGGTGCCGGTGTAGCGGTTGGTGGGACTGTGGAAAGAGCGATATTCTCCTTTTTGATTCCTGCTTTCACGGAGAATAAGGAATTGATTGCATGTTGCACCATCAGTTCCGGCATGACTTTCCAAGCAACCATGGCGGTTGCGTTAGCATTATGTGCTCCGTCAATTTGCAGGATGTCCGCCCAACTCATGATTTTCTTCGATTCCGCAGCGTCGACGAAAGAGCGAACCATATTGATGTTTCGATAAAGAACGTTGTATTGTGGATCTTGATGAGCGCCATTGACGCCTTCCTCAGCGAACATGACGGCGATATCCGGTCCGGCTACTCCAGAGACATAGGAGTGATAGTTGATTGGTCTTCCAACTTCATCTTCGATGATGTCCAAAGCTTTTCTCTGTGCCCTGACTTGTTTTCTTGTGATTGGGACTCCCCCGATTCCCTGCGGAGTTCCTTCAATCAATCCATCAAAATGAGATTGACCTGCGGTGCGGATGACCATTAGATGGTCGGCACCATGCCAAGCGGCCATACGCATCCTTCTGATATCGTCTTCGAATCGGCCGGAGGCGATCTCACTTGTAATCACTTGGATAGGTTGAGGATCAATATTATCAAAATATTTGGCTGCGGGTAGAGGGATAGATTGTTTCAACGGTTTGGAGGCATCCAAGTAGATATTATCTGCCATCTGCAGATTGGCTACCGGAATGCGCCAAGACCAACCCCGTCTTCTTGGTTCATATTTGTCAAGATCTTTTAGAATTTCTCGGATGTCGAGTTTCTCGTTTGGCTTAATCATTTTGTCACCTCGAAACTCTTTATGACATCTTCAAAGCCCTTCCCCTGAATCAATTCCAGTCCCGATTCGCGAATGGAAATCTGTTTGATATTTGCATAACGATAGACAACATGACCGGCACCTTTGCCGATCAGATTGTGGGCAAGAACGAGTTTGACAAGAGCAGCGGCTTCAATACTTGAGAATCCCATTCTCAACAAGACGCTGCGCTCAATTGCTGGGGAGGTATGACTATATGCCAAGTCGATAAGAGGAGAAGTTGCTTGATCTGCAAGATCCCAAAAGCGTTGTTTGAGTTGTGCGTCAGACAGGTTTTCTAAATGTTGTCTGCGTTCTTTATAATCATCTTCACGGGTTTTGTGATTATTCATGTTCTACCTCCAAATGAATGTCATATTGTTTCAGTTCATTCAATACGAACTCGATATCTGTATTGGTTTCTATGACCAAGAAATCCAGATCATCTTGCGTTAGAGATTTGGATTTCGTCAATTGATTCTGAATGTATTTCTTGCGGATAATATCCAGGTCTAATTCTTGCGTATGGATTAGATCCACGGTTTCTGGAAAAACGATCGTTTTTCCTGGAATTTCATCCAATGGATCTCCAAAATGGATATCGATTCCGTTCTCTCTTGCGAATGCGAGTTGAGCTTGGTGATGTTTTCCGGCACTCGTATATTCGGTTTCCTGAACAATGATGATATCGTCTTCTTTCATCTCTTGAGCCAGACTGAATGCAGCTGCCAAGGAAGTATTTCCTGCAGGTCCGCGTTCAATTCCTTCCAAAACAGCCAACGCTTCAGTAATGAAGAAGACCTCACCTTGATTCATTGTGACATAACGATCGATATATCGTAGAGGTCTGCCTGCGCTTCGAGGAACATCGCTGCGATCCGGATTGATCATGAAAGGCAACCCAAATCCGGTATGACCGGTCGTAAATGATTTTTTGTTGAAATCGATATCGCTTGCCATATGCAATCCTTTTAGGTTGACGGAGGCACCGATGATTTGAATTTTGTGATCCGTGGTTTTCAGAATACCTCTTGCAGTTCCGGTCAGATTACCTCCGCCGGCATTGGTACAAACAACGGCGGTTGGATATTGCCCTGTTTGTTTCAAACAGTCTTCCACTAATTCCGCTCCAAGAGATTCAATTCCCATAATTCCATAAGGAGTGTATAAAGAAGCGTTGAAATAACCTGTCTCCTCTAAGAGAAGAAGAAACTTATAAAACAATTCGGGTCCTACAGACAGTTGTACAACTTCTGCACCATATGCTTCACAAGCCCTCGCCTTTTCAATGATTTCGGGTTGTCCGATACCAAAAGAGTCATAACATTCTTGCACAATGATGCATTTTAATCCGTGTTTAGCTGCTTGGCTTGCGACCGCTGCTCCATAATTTCCACTGGTTGCGGCAATGACTCCTTTGAAGCCGAGACGCTTTGCTTGATAACATGCCATTGAAGCGCGTCTGGCTTTGAAACTTCCGGAATCATTTAAGGCTTCATCCTTTATGAAAATACGCGCTCCAAATCCTGGTTTTGCGACACTTCTCGCCAATGCAGTAAGATTTTTGCATTCTTTCAAAGGGGTATTACCAACTCCGAAATGGTTTTGTATCTCTCTTACTTGTTGTAATGAATTGCCGCAGTCGTTCATCATCGCTTCATAATCGAAAGCGAGAGTGCCATACTCATATTTGGTATAGTCAATCCCGACGCTGTTTTTCATGATTTCGTTTTTTCTGGCCATCACTGCTTGATAGGAGTTATTCATCCGAATCACCGCCAAACAGTTTGGTTTTGACAATCTGATCGATTTGCAATATTTCCGGAACGAATGCTCCATAGGTATGCATATAACTCGGATTCTCACAAACCAAAATACCAGATTCGATACGTCCGGTTAGGGTTTTGATTTTGACCGAAGATCCCACGTCAGCTGGTTCCATTAAGTGACCTTTCACCCACATCAATAAAGGAACCTTTTTGGTTTCTTCTGGTAGGTGGGTCGCTCGTTGTGATGGTTCTAGAATCGTTTTTTGGATTTGAACCCATGCGTTTTTCTGGATCATGGCTTTACTCCTCATCGATACAATTTCTGACATCTCCCATTATTGCCCTTGGGACTGGTAGATCAATCATGGTTTTCAATCCCGGTTTGGCATTGATGACATGTGGAATCATGTTGACACAAATTGCGATTGTACCGATTCCACCCTCCACTTCGGGTACATTAGAAAGATGGATAGGTGGTGTTCCTTGGATTTCGATATAGTCACCAGTATCGATCCCTTCTAATTCCGGTTCGATTTGCTGTGGATGGATCATATTGATTATTGTTTGATTGGATAAGGTTGCGTGACTTCGCATATCCACACCGGCGACATCGTTCGCTTTCGCATGACCATATTTGGATTTGCGGTCAACGGTTGTGATGATTGGCGACATGCTTTGTTCAAAGGTTTCTACATCCAACCCCAATGCTTTTGCGATCATGTGTGTGGATTCGATGAACCCGACATGACCCGAGATTTTGCCTTCGATTAATTTTTGTTTGAAGTTTTTTTGGCTTAATCCTACGCCTTGTTCCTCCATTACGGTCGGCCCGAATGGACTCAAGGAATTGATTCTTGAGATTTTCATATCGCCGACGTCTTGCATGACTCCGGAAATACAGATGGCTAAGAGATCCATCATCATTCCAGGATTGACTCCTGTACCCAATATGGTAACACCATGTTGTTTTGCAAGGACATCCATTTTTTTAGATAATTCCGGTTCTTTTGCATGTGGAAAAGCCATCTCTTCTGCGGTACTTATGACATTACAACCGTGTTCAACGATGGTTTTGATTTTAGGATATGCATTCTTGGTAAACGAGTCGGTAGCTAGTAGTACCAAATCCGGATGTTTGTTGTTCAATACTGTTTCTATGTCCTCTTCAATGAAAACATCGTGATCATAAGGATTTTGGTCATTCAATAAATCGAAAATACTTTTTCCAATAAAGCCTTTATAGGTATCAACGACACCGACGATATCGAAGCCTTGTTTGTTACAAATCATTCTTGCCATTCCGGATCCCATTGCACCAAATCCCCAAATGGCTACTTTTACAGGTTTTTTATTCATATGTCTATTGCGACCGAGAAAAAGAGTCGCATTCCTTTCCGTGAATTGTCCTTTAGAATAAACCGACGATTTTACCGTCAATGACATCCATGTTCATATACGCGCCTTCTTTTGGTAATCCAGGCATAGTCATAACATTACCCATTAAAGCAACGATGAAACCTGCTCCAACAGAAGGTTTGAATTCTCGAACCGTGACTGAAAAATCAGTAGGACGTCCTTTGATTTTTGCGTCATCTGTCAAGGACAAAGGAGTTTTGGCAACGCAGATTGCAAGTTTGTCCCAACCTAATTTTTTATAGGTTTCTATTTGTTCTTTTGCTTTGTCCGAGAAAACGACTTCATTTGCTCCGTAAATCCGTTTTGCAATATTGTTAAGTTTTTCTTCAATGGACAGATTGAGCGGATATAAGAAGGAGAAATTGTTTGTTTCTTTTTCCTTAATCGCGTTAACCACTTTTTGAGCGAGATCCAATCCACCTTCACTTCCGAGTTCAAACACTCTAGATAATGAGAATGGATGATTGTTGGTTGTTGCCCAAGTCTCCATGAAATCGACTTCCTTATCAGTATCGGTAGGAAATTTGTTTAGAGCAATGACATATGGCAAGTGAAATTCTTTCACACTTTCGATGTGTTTTTCCAAGTTCTTCACACCCAAGGCTAAGGCTTCCACATTTTCTTCTTTCAAATCGTCTTTTTCAACTTCGCCATGCAATTTCAGTGCACGAATGGATGCGACTAACACCACGAGTTCAGGCATGGAATCCATTGCTCTCATCTTGATATCCATGAATTTTTCCATACCTAGATCGGCTCCAAAACCTGCTTCTGTAACCGTGTATTCACTGATTTTAGATGCATAATCGGTTGCCATGATGGAATTACATCCATGGGCGATATTCGCGAATGGACCGCCATGGATCAAGACTGGATTTCCTTCCAAGGTCTGTACCAAGTTTGGTTTAAATGCGTCTTTGAGCAACATGACGACGGCGCCACCGACTTTGAGATCTTTCACGGTGATTGGATGATCGTCGATATTATAGGCGACAACGATTCGGTCAATACGCTCTTTCAATTCATCAAGATTATTTGCAAGACAGAAAACAGCCATGACTTCAGAAGCAACAGTGATATCGAATCCATCGAATCGAGGAACTTCTTTTTTCAAAGATATCGCAACTTGAATTTTCCGAAGAGCCCTGTCGTTCATATCCATCGCTCTTCTCCAAATTACTTTCTCAGGATTGATATTCAATTCATTGCCTTGATACAGATGATTGTCAATCACGGCACTGATCAAATTGTTTGCGGCAGATATGGCATGTATGTCTCCTGTGAAATGAAGATTGATGTCTTCCATAGGAACAACTTGAGAGTATCCTCCTCCGGTCGCGCCACCTTTGACACCCATGACTGGGCCTAAAGAAGGCTCTCTCAAACAAATCATTGTTTGATAACCCAATTTGTTCAATGAGTCTCCAAGACCGATCGTAGTAGTGGATTTTCCTTCTCCAGCTGGAGTAGGATTAATGGCACTGACTAGGATGATTTTTCCTCGTTTGTTCTGTTTCACTTTCTCCAATGCTTCATAACTGATTTTTGCTTTGAAATTCCCATACATCTCAATCTCATCTGTTGAGAGGTTGAGTTTTTTGGCAATCTCGTTGATTTTGATCATTTTACTTTTTTGAGCAATTTCCAAATCTGATAACATTCCTTCTGTTGCATAGTGATATCGCTATGCTCTCCTTTCGCAACTAGTTTGTTATTTTGGTTCCGCTTTTTCCTTGCAAAGCATCTCTTGCATGATCCAATGACGCAATAATTGCGATGCGATGAGAACTTCCATTCACGAAGGCTTTCGCAGCTTCAATCTTTGGCAACATCGATCCTTTCAAGAAATGGCCTTCTGCTATATATTTGTCCAGTTCGGATATAGTAGCCGAATCCAGACTGATTTCATTTGGTTTGTTGAAGTTGATTTTGACTTTATCGACTGCGGTTAAAATAACAAGCATATCCGCATCCAATAATTCTGCCAGTTTGGCACTGGCAAAGTCCTTGTCTATGACTGCTGGGACACCAACATATTCCTTGCCGGATGCAATGACAGGAATCCCACCACCTCCAACTGTGATGACGAGATGTCCGGCATCCACCAAAGTTTTGATAATATCGAGTTCAACGATATTGACTGGTTTTGGACTTGGGACAACGCGTCTATAACCGCGATTGGCGTCCTCGATCATCTGATAGCCTTTCGTGGATTCCAATTCTTTCGCTGTATCCAAATCATAGAATCTCCCAATCGGTTTGGTAGGATGCAAAAAAGCAGGATCGTGTTCATCGACTTCAACCTGAGTGACGATTGTTGCAACTTTTTGATCCATACCCTGCTCTCTTAATTCTTTTAATAAAGCATTTTGCAAATGATATCCGATATATCCTTGACTCATTGCACCACATTCTGGAAATGGCATTTCCGGATTGGCAGAATTCAATTCGTGACTGGTCTCGAAGGAAAGGTTGATCATCCCGACTTGGGGTCCATTCCCATGAGCTAATATGACTTCGTTTCCGTCTTTCACCAATTCTACGATCGGTTTTACAGCATGTTTCACTTTCTCGATTTGATCCAATGGTGAATGACCTAAAGCATTTCCACCTAAAGCAACGACTATTTTTCTCATTTTGGCTCCCTCATAGTAGCGTACATTACAGCTTTGATTGTATGAAGTCTGTTTTCGGCTTCATCGAATACAACCGATTGTTTGGATTCGAAAACGTCTTCAGTGACTTCCATTGCATCGATCCCGAATTTCTCAAAGATATCGACACCTATTTTTGTATCCTTATTATGGAATGCTGGTAAGCAGTGCATGAAGATTGCAGTTTCGCCTGCATTTTCCATAATCTTTTGATTGACTTGATATGGCATTAATGTTTCAATCCGTTCTTTCCATACGGATTCCGGTTCTCCCATCGAGACCCAAACATCGGTGTAGATAACATCTGCGTTTTCCGATGCAATCATTGCGTCTTCTGTCAAGCGAATTATAGCGTTTGATTCCGCTGCGATTTTCTTGCAGGTTTCAACAAGATTCGCACTTGGCCATAACGCTTTTGGAGCACAAGCGGTGAAATTGATACCCATTTTTGCCGCTCCGATCATCAAACTATTTCCCATATTGTTTCTCGCATCTCCAAAATAGGTGAAGTTGATTCCTTCGAGATGACCAAATTTCTCTATGATAGTCAAGAAATCAGCTAGAATTTGAGTTGGATGATATTTATCAGTAAGACCATTCCATACTGGAACACCAGAATATTCTCCAAGGATTTCTACGGTTTCTTGTTTGTATCCTCGATATTCAATACCGTCATACATTCTACCCAATACTCTTGCGGTATCTTTAATTGTTTCTTTTTTCCCCATCTGAGATCCCGTTGGACCAAGATAGGTTATATTCATTCCCAAATCATTCGCGCCGACTTGAAAAGCACATCTTGTTCTTGTAGAGTCTTTTTCGAAAAGAAGTACTACATTTTTCCCTGTCAATGGTCTGCATTCCGCATTGGCTTTTTTCTTTGCTTTGAGTTTGGCAGCCAAGGTCAACAGATCTGATATTTCTTCTTTGGAAAAGTCCAAAAGCGTTAAGAAATTCCTACCATAAAAAGAGTTGTTCACAATAATCCTCCTAAAAATGTTTTTCGTTTCTTTTTATAATTTAATTATAAAAAAAAGTGATTTACTCGCTATAAAAATTATAACACTAAAGCGCTTACAAAAAAACCCCCAATTTGAGAAAATGGCTTGAATCTAAATATATCTGCTTATTGTTGTCAATGTCTTCCATAATGTAGTATAATGATATATTAAGGTGAAGGAAATATGGCTTTAGATACTATAAAAATGACAATGGACAGCAATTTTGTCGGTGAAATGGAGTCTCCTACTGGAGTTATCAGGATGGGAGATCAAGCAGGTGGAATGCAGCCTTATCACTTATTGTTTGGCGCATTGGCATCTTGTTTCTATTCAACCTTTCTTGTCATATCCAAGAAAAAGCGACTCACATTTGATAAAGCAGATGTTGTTGTTTCAGGATATAAAGAAAACACCGGGAAAGAAAAGAACTTGTTGGAACATGTGACGATAGAAATGACGATAACCAATCCAAGCAACGAAAAAGGCTTGGAAAAGAGTGCCGAATTAGGAGCTCAGTTCTGTTCTATTCATGAGACGATAAGTCGTGTCGCAAAAGTTGAAACAATTGTGAAATTCCAATAGAAAAGCAACTCGTCTGAGTTGCTTTTTTTATCTTTGTAGAATTGAATCAATCGGCTACGTTTGGATCTCCATATGCGAACAATAATTCTGCGAAATCTTGATCGTAGAAATCGACAAATGGATTTCTGTTTCTTTGTTCATCAAAATTGAGTTGAGCTTTTGCAATCTCATAGTCGCTTACTGGATCTTCCGCATTCCATTCCAACAATACATCAAGATACCCGTAGAAATAGGAACCTTCCACTGCGTTGGAATCGCCTTTGTCAACCAATGTCAAATATGGATACATCAATGTCATATAGAATAACATTCTTGCAATATCACCTTTGTATTCATCCCCTGGATAGAACACTCCACCGGAGGAATAATATTTCGCAGATGCTCCAGATTCTTCTCCGAAGAAACTGTCTCCGTGTGTTGAATTCGGAGAAGCCAAAGAATTCCAAAGGTTGAACAAGTCAGAGTAAAGACCAGAATCGGTATTGCTTGGACTGTGGTAAAAAGTACCATTGTCTAAGATATGAGGTTCATAACGACTAATGGACGTACTACCACTTTGAGGTTTGATCTTCATATCGTTTCTCGCCCATACATGCTCTCTGTTTATCGTAACAGACACGGGTGAAGTGATTGAACCACCTGATCCCCAAGTAAGAGGTATCTGTTGATATGTTGAGGATGACGGCCAATCATATAGGACGACTTGGCTGCCGTCGTCATATTCATAATAAATATATCTCGCCTCTCCATAGGTGACATAGCGGATCGTTGAGCGAAGCAAAGAAGCCATATCACTGATCACATCCGTACTATCTTGAATCGAAGCATAGTAATTGCTAAAACCGGAGTAATCGATGTTGAGCAATGATGGTTCACTGGATGTGGTAGTGGTAGAAGTAGCAGTCGTCGTAGACGAAACCGTAGTTGTAGTTGTTGATGTCGTAGTTGTTATAGTAGAGCTATCAGTTGAAGATACCGTTGTGGTTGTAAATGTAGTAGTGGTTTCAGTTGCAGTCACAGAAGTGTCTGTCACAGTCGAAGCTACAGTACTGCTAACCAGAGATGTTGTACTTGCAGTCGTTGTAGTTTTTGAGAACCAATTATCACAAGATACAACAGATACGGATGCGATGCCCAGTAAAAATAGGATTAATAATCGTTTCATGTTTTTCATAATCTAGCCTTCTTTCGATGCATTTAGTAGTCTTGTATGTGTTTGATCCATTCCAACAGCACCGAGTGGGGCTGTGATGAAAATGGCTAATACCGAAATCGTTAATATCAGATTTCCTGCGGGAACTCCCATTGCTAAAGGTATCGCACCAATAGCTGCTTGTACAGTCGCTTTAGGAGTATAGGAAATACAAGTGAATAGTTTCTCTTTTGCATTCAAACCGGTTTTGGAAACCGAGAGATAAACCGCAATCATTCGGAATACAAGAGAGGATAAAACCAATATCAATGCAAGTAATCCAGCTGTCTTAAATACCGTGATATCAACAGCAGCTCCGACTAGAACAAACAGCATGATTTCAGCTGGTATCCAGATTTTGGAGAATTTATGAGTGAGTCGGTCGGCTAACACAGGATAGGTTTTTAAGATTGTCCCACCCAAAGCGATGACTGCCAATAATCCGGAAATTGAAAAGAAATTCTTTATCAGATCTTCAAATACGACGATCAAGAAAGTGACACCGAATATTGCTAAGACTTTGACTGTGTCTCTGACATGGATTTTTTTGAATAAGAATACCATGAACAGACCGATTCCAATCCCTAGCAACAGACTAACTACAATCGTTACAGGGAACATTGCCAATGAAGTCAAAGCAAACGAATTAGTCTCATATGCCTGCAAAAAGATTGCGAATATAACGATTGCATAGATGTCATCAATCGATGAACCAGCAAGAATCATTTGTGGAATCTGTTTATCCGTACCAATCTTTTTTTGAATTAAGTGAATCATCCTCGGTACGACGACCGCTGGTGAAACAGCAGCCACAATGCTACCTAGCATGAACCCTTCCACCAAAGTGATGCCAAAGATCCAAGTTGAGACGAATCCGATAAACAGGATTTCTACGGTTGCTGGAATAAAACTTAGTAGAATCGCTGGACGACCCACTTTTTTGAGATCGTTCAGATCCAAAGATAAGCCGGCACGAAGTAGAATCACAATCAAAGCGATTTCTCTAAGATCGGTAGAGATGTTTAAAATATCAGGTGATATCTGATTCAGCACAAAAGGTCCAAGAACAATACCTGTGAGCATGAACGCAATCAACCCAGGTATTCGGATCTTTTCGAATATGAGATTCAGTGTCAGACTGATAATCAGTATCAACGCGGTACTATATAACATAATAAACTCCTATATATAATCGTAATTGTAATTATAGACACTTATGCAATGAAAGTCAAGCATAACAAGACAGGTTTTATGGTTTTGGACGATATTTGTTTTGGTATGAATTCAACAAAAAAAAGAAGGTCTAAAAACCTTCTAATCGTTCAAATAGATTTGAAACAAGCGCTCTACTTTTGCAAAATCGATAAACCGAGATTCTCTTAATATTTCTCTGCCTTCACTGAACACAAGGATTGTAGGCACGGTGAAAACAAGGTGTTGTCCAGAAAACAGCGATACGTCTTCTAAATAGACTTGATACACAGGAATGGATTCATAACCCTTCATAAAATCCAAGAGTTTATCAGTCAATGGCTTACAGACAACACAGGTCTTGGTTTTGGCTATCAAAATCATCAAATCCTGTTTGACTGCTGTTTCAAATTCTTCATACGTTTTGATTGTTTCCATGTGATCTACCTCTCAACAGAAATATTATACCCGAAAAAAGAAAAAAACCAGTGAAATCTGTTTTTTTTATTTCAAAATTGATATAATTTTCATAACACTATGAAATAGAATCGAGGAGAACCAATGGAAAACAAAGTTTTAGCCATGGAAAAACGTCTCATGTCTCGCAACAAATGGACCTATAGTTTAGGTGGAATCGGTCGCGATATGATGTATTCGCTAGTAGCGACGTTTTTCATTACTTACATTCAGTTTTCCGGATTGAACTTGACCGCTGCGCAATTTTCAGTTATCGGTATTTTGCTTGTCATCGGTCGTGTTTGGGACGGAATCAACGACCCTATTATGGGAGGAATTGTAGATAACACAAGGTCCCGTTTTGGTAAATTCAAACCGTGGATTGTATCGGGAGCTATTCTAACCGGTATCGCGGTTATTTTAATGTTCAATTACAGACCGGACGGTTGGGGATACGTCATATTCTTTGGAATCATTTATTTCTTCTGGGAGATCGCTTGGACATTAAATGATATCCCGTACTGGTCGTTATTGCCAAACTTGGCAAAGGAGAAGAAGGACAGAGATCAAATTGCGATGATGGTTGTCGTATTTGCGGCTGTTGGTGCTTTTCTAGCGAATGCCATCGTCAGTTTCACGACAGTAGGAAACGCCGTCAAAGGGTATTCGATGATATCCATTACTTTCGTCATTTTCTTCTTGGCTTGTACGGCTTTAACAGTTTTTGGAGTCAAAGAACCAAGAATTCAAGATCCGGAAAAAGAAGAAAAGATCTCTTTCAAAGAGATGTTCCGCGCAATCAAGAACAATGACCAATTATTGTGGTCTGCACTTGCATTGCTTCTGTATAGTGTCGGATCCGGATTATTGGTAGCGCTCGGATACAATTTCTTTTATTTGGAGCTTGGATATAATGGCACAACGGTTTTGATCTTTGTCGCAACGTTTGGGGTAATGACGATTGTTGTTCAAAGTTTCTATGCTAAAATCGCAAAGAAATTCAAACGGCAAGCACTTTTGAAATTTTCCTTGGCAATTATCGCTTTCGGGTATTTCATGATGTTGTTGCTTGGCTTTATTCCATTCTTGCCTATATCTCTTATTACAGTATGCATCTTCGGCGCACTGGTATTTGGAGGACAAGCCATATTCTATATGATATCGATTGTCAACATGACCAATACAATCGAGTATAATGAGCTCAAAACCGGAAAACGGAATGAAGCAATCATGTTTAGTTTGAGACCTTTTGTCACCAAATTAGCCAGCGCATTGCAACAAGGTGTATTCACTTTGGTTTTAATTGTTTCTGGTATTTATGCATTAAGCCAAAACGTTTCTCAATTGGAAGCACAAAAAAATGTCTTCGATACATTGACTGCTTCGGAACAAGTAGATTACAAAGCCAATATCGTAACTCGTACCGTCATCATGGACAACATCGATATCGATGATTCCACAAAAGAAGAAGTGTATGATGCGTTGAATATCATTCTAACCGATAATTCATTCGAAGACAGTAATAATGATGGCGTCCAAGAAATGATTATCAATGCCGCGGCTGACGCTTCTTTCCATGATCAAGCGACAGATTCGATGCGAATCATTTTGAGAATCTCAATCACCATCGTTCCAATCTTGTTGATCACCGTTGCTTACTGGATTTTCCGTAATAAATTCATCATTACTGAAGAGTATTATGATGATATGTTAAAGGAGATCCTAAATCGCGAAGAGAAGATACTTGAGGCGCAAAACAATCAGCAATAACAATTGACATATGCCAATTATTATTATACAATTGAACTGCAAAGGAGGATGACCATGCCTAGACCAGAAAAACCTCGAAATATCTGCGAGATGCCGAAGTATTCCGTCTTTGGACCAAAAGGGGAACGGATGAATAAATTGAAGCAAATCGAGTTGCCGATCGATGAGTTGGAAACAATTCGCTTGATTGATTATTTAGGATATAATCAAGAGGAAGCTGCCAACCAAATGAATGTCGCCAGAACCACCGTTCAACGCGTATACAATATTGCCCGCAAGAAAGTTGCCGAATCACTGATCGAAGGGGCTGTCATCATCATTGAGGGCGGAGAAATCGTCTTGTGCGATCAGGATTGTGAAGACTGTCTTGGTCAAAGAAGATTTCGCAACCGACAAAACAATCAGAAATGATTAGGAGGATAGAATGAAAGTAGCTTTTGCAGTTGACAACAACATGATTACCGAACATTTTGGACATTGTGAGTATTTTGTCGTTTATGATGTAGAAGAAAATATTGCCAAAGGATCGGAAATCATTAAGAATCCACCTCATCAAAGAGGATTCTTACCGAAATTCCTGAAAGACAATAGCATCGATGTTATCATCACTGGAAACATGGGAAAAATGGCAGTGAACAATCTCAAAACTTTGGGAATCGAATGTTACCTTGGTGTTTCCGGACAATTGGTCGATGTTTTGGATCAATTCCTGGCAGGAACATTGGAATCCAACGATGAAGTCTGTGAACAGCATATGCATCATGGAGAACATCATCACGATCACTAAAATAACAAAAACACTTTCCGATTTGGAAAGTGTTTTTTTATCCTGATGTTTAATTCAATACAAGTTCGATGACGACTGGATTATGATCACTATAAAGGAATTCTTTATCCAATGTTTCCACGCTAGAAATCGTAATGTTGCTTGAGACTATAAATCCGTCAATCACATAATATTGGTTGTTATCCAAATTCACTGTATCGTAGGGATGATTCAGGAGTCTGCAAGTGGGAGTCGTAATATCAACCCCAAATTGGAATCCATTTGCGACAAACCAATCTTCCGATAATGGCGGCGCTTGCCAGAATGTCGGATCCTTGAGTGGATAGACATAATCGTAAGTCACGGTATCATTACTACCAGTTGTGATATCAACAGCGTCCGGGAATGTCTGATTGAAGTCTCCCCCTACGATGACATAGTTTCCTGCATCGATTTCAGTTTGCATATAGGATTGTAATGCTTCCGTCTCTTCGGCTCTCATCGATCCGTCATCATATGCCGACATATGAACGTTGATCATCACCAATTCTTTGTCAGATCCATCAATCGGATATTTGGTGATCAACAAAGCCCGTTTCAGATTTGCTAGTCTTAACGGCCATGAGAAACTTCCGGGAAGTTGTTCTCTTGTGGCGCTTACTGTCGTATAGTCTGTATAAGTTGCAATTCCGGAATTGACTTTTCCCATCATCTGGGAAAATGATAACGGGAATGGAACGAAAATACACCGATAGTTGAATGCCAAAACAGATGTGGTACTGAGAGATGTTTGATAATACTCATATTGATTTGTTCCATAGGAACGGTGAGAATCGGTGTCAACTTCTTGTAAAAGATAGAAATCAGCCGCCTCGGATTCTAGGATATCAGCAATTCCAGCAATATTCGTTTCAACCAAATCCTGGCTGTCCATGCGACCCTTTACACCGCCATCCATAACAAAATCCTCGGTTTGACTCAAGGAAGCATAACCGGTGTTGAATGTTAGGATTTTTAGAGTGGTTCCTGTGGGGACATAGGTGGTATTGCTTCCGACAGGGACATGCTCAATGGTTAGATTGGTGGAATCCGCAGGTCGGTATTCAAAGATTTGTAATGTTAAGATAAATCCGCCCCCCAAGACAAGAATGACAATCAGTAAGGTTAGGATGATTTTAAGTGCTCTTTTCATAGTTTATTCCTCTCTATATTTATTATACATTAAAACACGAAATTCGCTTGGATTATTTCAAAAACAAAAATGATATTGTATAATGATACAAAGGAAGTGGTAGGGTGAATCAAAGGGTAATCATCAAAGAATTCGCAATGAATTCTTTGCATCAGAGACATAAATTGATACGGGTTATTTTACCGAAAAATTATGACGGATCGAGGAAACGATATCCGGTTTTATATATGCACGATGGACAGAATTTGGTTGATCCATCGTCTTTCTCAGGGTTTTCTTGGGACGTTGTAAAAACGATGGATGAATTATCAGAAGAATGCGGAGATATGATCATTGTCGGATTGGATTCTCATTCGACCAAGAGAATCTTAGAATATACCCCAGCTCCACTAGAAAAAAACGTTGTGAAGTATCTCCAAAAAACAGTCGGAATTCCAAAGAATGAAATCAAGGCTGAAGCCGACGAATATGGTGAATTCATTATCAGACAAGTAAAACCGTTCATCGATTATATCTATCGAACTCTACCGGACCGGATACATACATTTATCGCAGGTAGTTCTTGCGGGGGAATAATTTCCGCTTATATCGGACTGAAGTATCAAGATAAATTCTCCAACATCGGTGTTTTTTCTCCTGCACTTGAGTTCGTCAAAGAATCATTTTTTGAAACCATTCAGAAAATCAAAATGGAAAATACAATCTATTTGTATCATGATATGGGTACTGAGGAAAACGACAATCAAAGCAAATTGTATTTGGATTTGCAGGACAAATTCGACAGCTTGATTCGTACCAAGTTAGGGAATGACAATGTTATGAAAATCGTTGATGAAGGTGCGACTCATAGTGAATTTTATTGGGTAAAACGCTTTCATCAGTACTATCGTTTCTGTTTTGAAAAAATGCAAGATAATTCCCTTGACTAATGATTTAACAGGAGTATAATGAATACGGCAAAAAAGGAGATTTTAGAATGAAATTAATCGTTTATGTAATGAACAAAACCGAATTGCTCGAAGAATTCCTCAAGGAATTGCAGAACAACAATATCAACGGAGCGACAATCCTGAATTCAACAGGTATGGCACGCAAACTGATGCAAAGCGATGATATGGAATTTATCGGATCACTTAAAACACTATTCGAAAACCCAAGAAAAGAATCGCATTTGATTTTGATCGCCCTGAAGGACGAATTAGTACAAACGGTCTTTGACATCGTCGATGATGTCTGTGGTGGATTGGATGAACCGAATTCCGGCATCATATTCTCTGTCCCGATTGATAAGATCAAAGGACGTAACTGCTAATCGTGGATCTGCTTGTATTACTATACTCTGGAATCATCATTGCCACTGGGCTATTGTTCGGCAAAATAGCCAAATATTTAAAACTGCCGAATGTAACAGGTTATCTAATTGGTGGACTCCTAATAGGACCATCCATCTTGAATATCATCAAAGAAGAAGCGCTACCGGGACTCGAAATCGTTTCGGTCGTCGCATTGGGATTCATCGCATTCACAATCGGGAATGAATTGAAATTTAGTTACTTCAAAAAAGTAGGGACAAAACCAATTGTCATCGCCTTCTTTGAAGCGACATTTGGGGGATAAAGTCAGAGCCATCATTTTGGCATCATCTGTAATCTACGGATTGATCGGTCCAGTGGTGACGAAATTTACACTGAGAAAAGCCGGCGAAATTACAATCAAAGGGTAGTTGTTTGAAACAACTGCCTTTTTTATTTCAAAATCGGAGTGATTGTGATACAATTCTAATGTAAGGAATAGGTGATTTTATGGAATATATCAAGATCGGAACGATTGTCAATACAAAGGGAATCAGAGGAGAATTGAAAGTTCAATCCTTCACGGATTTCCAAGAAGATCGGTATCGAACCGGAAATACAATCTATATCTTTTATGACAACGAATACCTTCCATTCCAAGTGAAGGCATACAGCCCATATAAGAATCAAGATCTTCTAGTTTTAAAGGATCACGAGGATATCAATTTAGTTGAGAAATTTAAGGGATCCGATGTTTATGTCCCAGAAGAAGCGGAAACAACGTTGTTCGAAGATGAATATCACGTCAATGAACTCTTGGAACTTGATGTCTATCAGAACAGCAATCTGGTTGGAACCATTGCCAATGTCGTTGCGTACCCGCAAGGAGATTATCTGGATATTCTTCAAGAATCAGGAAAACATTCATTGGTTCCTTTTCGCGATGAATTCGTCTTGGAAGTCAATTTGGATGAAGGATATGTGGAAATCATCGAAATGGAGGGCTTATTATGAAAATAACTGTATTAACTCTGTTTCCTGAAATGTTTCCTCCGGTACTTGACAGTTCCATGCTAAAGCGAGCTCAAGCAAATGATTTGATTGATTTTGAATTGGTCAATTTCCGTGACTTTTCCACCAATAAACATATGACTGTTGATGACAGCCCATATGGTGGTGGTGCCGGAATGGTGTTGTCAGTCGAGCCGATTTATCACGCTTTGCAAAGTGTAGAAGGCTCTGCAGAGGCGTTGAAAATCCTATTGACACCACAGGGAAAAACCTTTGATCAAACAAGTGCAAAACAACTGGTTGATCAGAATCATATCATTCTGATTTGCGGACACTATGAAGGCTTTGACGAACGTGTTAGATCGTTTGTCGATTTGGAACTTTCTATCGGTGACTTCGTAATGACAGGAGGGGAGATTGCCGCAATGGCGATCATCGATTCCGTCACCCGATTGATTCCAGGAGTTTTAGGGTCTTCTGAATCCTTTGAGCACGACTCGTTTTACGAGGATTCTCTGGACTATCCTCAATATACAAAACCACGTGAATTCATGGGGCAATTCGTGCCTGATGTATTACTCAGTGGCAACCATGAAGAAATTGCCAAATGGCGCGAAGAAATGAAGAAAAAAAGGACCCAGGAAAGACGTCCGGATTTATTGAAGAAATCACAGTAAAAAAGCATTGATTTTATCGTTTTATTATGTTATAATACATACCGCTGAAAAGAATTTATCTATCGCTATGTTCCGCTGAAACTCCAAGAACATAGATCAAACAAAGGAGTTGACCAAAATGTCGCAGCAATTATTGAAAGAAGTCACTCAAGAGTATATCAGAGATGACATTCCGGAATTTCGTCCTGGAGATACACTTCAGGTATCGATCAAAATCAAAGAGGGTAACCGCGAACGTGTCCAAGTCTTCGAAGGTCTTTGCATCAAAAGACAAAACGGAGGCGTAGGAGAAACCTACACAGTAAGAAAAATCTCTTATGGTGTCGGTGTCGAAAAGACTTTCTTGCTTCATTCACCGATGATTGAAAAAATCGTTGTGAAACGTAGAGGTAAAGTCAGAAGGGCACACTTGGGTTATATCCGCGGACTTTCTGCGAAAGCATCAAGAATCAAAGAGAGACGATAAAGAAACTGGGCTTGCAAAAGCCCTTTTCTATTGAAAATGCCGTTTTTTGTCTGTAAACTATGTAAATAAATGTAATTTTATTGCATGTATTTGTTATTAGTGATAAAATATTCACGATAAATAGTAATATTGGAAGGGTATGATATTATGAGCAAAGCGACTATCTACAATGTTGCCTTGAAAGCCGGTGTCTCATTGGCAACGGTTTCCAGAACATTGAATAATCCGGAAAAAGTCAAAAAGGAAACCAGAGATCGCGTGATGAACGTCATTGAAGAATTGGGCTATAAACCCAATGCTTTTGCCAAGGGTTTGGCATCCAGACGGTCCACATCGGTAGCGGTAGTGGTTCCTGACATGTCTCGTTCCTCCATTGCTGAAATGGTCAATGGCGTCGCCGTTGAGGCGAAGAAATATCAATACTCCTTGATTTTATATGTCTTAAAAGACGAAAACAGAGGCGAAGCGGAAATGTTGAAGGAAGTCGTCGCATCTCAAGCGGACGGAATCCTCTACATGAATGACGAAATCAACGAAGAACAATATGCGATGCTGAATACGATCCAGGAAGACTATAAAGTTCCGATCGTATTAGCTAACACTTTGTACCCATATGATAACAAACTTGTCACCGTCTGTATCGATTATTTCAAAGCTGGATATGAAGCGACCAATCGTCTGGTCCAAGAAGGTAGAAAGAATATCTACATGCTGACGACAGCACGAAAGTATATGGTAAATGATTTGAAGGAAGCCGGTTACATCAAAGCGATGAAAGAAGCCGGATTGGAAACAAACATCATTCGTACAAGTGGAGACATTACCGTCAATACCGTTCATTTCAATGAATTGTTCAAGGACCAAGGCAAGAAGATCGACGGTGTCATCGCCGTGCGTGATTCCATCGCTGTATCCTTTATCAATACGATGATTGAAAAAGGGAAGAAGATTCCAAAAGATATTTCAGTCTTTGGATTCCAAAATACCAAATATGCTTCGCTTTCTCGACCGAAACTCTCTTGCGTAGACATTCCGATTATCGACATTGGAGCCAAAGCAATGGCTCTACTCAAGAAAGAAATCGATGGAGAACACATCGAACAGAAATTCAATGTCTTGCATCATGATATCATCGAGCGTGGAACTACAATTAAATAAACGTTGAATAAGACAGTAGAATCAATCGTTCTAGCCATCAGAGATCCGATGTTAGGTGCGAATCGGAAGAACCTTGATTTGAAATACACTTAGGAGTTTGCCAATTGGCACGGGAAATCCGTTATCTTTTCGAGTGCACTATGTGAATTAAGGTGGTACCGCGGTTAGTTTAATCGTCCTTTTATTAGGGCGATTTTTTTATATTTTTTTGGAGGTGTTACATATGAATTTAATGGAAGAACTGAAATGGCGTGGCTTATTGTATCAAGTCACGGATGAATCATTGGAACAAAAATTGGAAAACGAGAAATTGACATTCTACCTAGGGGCAGATCCTACTGCGGATAGCCTTCATGTCGGTCATCTTTTGGCATATCTTGTCGCGAAGCGGCTTATGAATCATGGACATCAGCCAATCCTTGTGATTGGCGGTGGAACCGGACTCATAGGAGACCCGAGCTTCAAGAAGTCTGAGCGCCAATTGTTGACCATCGAAGAGTCGCTTCGAAATGCAGAGGGCATTATAAAACAAGTGAAACATCTGTTGCCAACTGCACAGGTCGTGAATAATTATGATTGGATTTCTAGTCTGAACTCCATCGAGTTTTTACGTGATTTGGGAAAGCATTTCAATGTGACCTACATGATGAACAAAGATTCCGTGAAATCGAGAATCGAAAACGGAATCTCGTTCACAGAATTCGCATATCAGATTATACAGGCTTGGGATTTTGAATATCTCTATGACAATTATCATTGCCAATTGCAGATTGGTGGCCAAGACCAATGGGGAAATATCACTTCGGGTCTGGAATTAATCCGTAAGATTCACACCATTAATGCCGAAGCCTATGGTTTGACATTTCCATTGGTAACGAAAAACGATGGTACGAAATTCGGAAAAACCGAATCTGGGACCCTTTGGTTGGATAAAAATAGAACTTCTCCTTATGAATTCTATCAATACTGGATCAATACAGCGGATGCGGATGTGATCTCAAGATTGAAACAATTCACGTTCCTGTCCAAAACTGAAATTGAAGAATTGGAACAAGAGGTATCCGATCGTCCGGAACAAAGAAGAGCGCAACGCTTATTGGCAGAAGAATTGGTTCGTATAGTACATGGGGAATCCGAACTCAAAAAAGCGATCCATGTATCTGAAGCATTATTCTCGGGAGATATCAAGGATTTGGATGTCGAAGAGATCGAGATGGGATTCAAGCATTTGGTTTCGATTGAAACGCAAAAAGATCTCCCTTTGATCGATGCTTTGGTTTCTTTGGAACTTGTCAAGTCCAAACGTGAGGCAAGAGAGATGATTCAGAACAACGCGACAACTGTGAATGGAGAAAAAGTCACAGATCTTGAATTCGTGATTGAGAAATCCAATGCGTTTGGACAGAAATACACAATCATACGGAAAGGCAAGAAACGCTACGCGATGATCCAACATTTATAAGAAAAAAAACTACGATTTTCGAATCGTAGTTTTTATTTGTCTTGTTTTAAGAAATGATCAATAAATTCCTGAATCATTACTGGTTTCGAAATCAAATATCCCTGATGTTCCTGACAACCATATCGGATTGCCAAATCGACTTGTTCTTGGGTCTCAGTTCCTTCCACTAAAATGGTCAAACCAAGATTGTTGACAAGTTCTGTAATCATATGGAAGACCAAACCATCATCATTGTCCGGATAATCTTTTATGAAAACTCTGTCAATCTTCACTTTATCCACATGAATTTGTTTCAAGGAACCAAGAGCGGAAAATCCTTTTCCAAAGTCATCTAGAGCAATTATGATTTTTTTCGTGTGCAGGAACTCAATGATTTCATTGGTTTCATTCGTGTTATTGAGATAATTGCTTTCAGTGATTTCGAAGCAGAAGTGGTCCGTAGAAATGGGACTCTCTTCAATGATTCTGACGATGTCCTCCATGATTGGTTTGTTGAAGAAATCATAGGAGGTCATATTTACAGAAATGAGAAAATGTTCAGGAAGGATATCATGATATGGTTCAATATCCTGAATCACCTTCTGGACAACCATTTTGCTTAAAGAACTGATGTGATAACTTTTTTCAATCTTTGGAATGAATTCATTCGGAGGAATGTTCCCCAAATGCTCATTGTGCCACCTTAGCAGGGCTTCCACTCCAATTGGACGGTTATCCAACAGACTTATTTGAACTTGATAATTCATATAGAATTCATCGTTTTTGAACCCATTTTCCAATTGTTGCGAGATTTCATCGTCACGTAATAGATTCGGAGTCAAAGGTGGTGTGTATACCAAATACTTCTGTATTGTGCTTTGTTTCAAGGTTTCCATCGCCACAAAAGCGTTGTGAATCAAACTGACATATGAATCGGAATCGGTATGAATTTGATCGACGGAAATCAGGTATTTGATACTTCGATGAATCGATAGATTGATTGTGAACGTGTTTAGTATATGGCTAATTTCATCAATCATCTCTTCGATGGAATTCGTTGTCGTATCCAAATCATGCATCACCATCAAATATCCCGACCTTGGAATTGCAATCTCAAATTGATCTCCCAATTGTTGCTTCAAGTAACTCGCGAGTCTGATCTGGATGTTGAATGGAAATAGGGATGAATGATCATTGGCAAAATTGATGAACTCTCTAACGCGGATAACAAATAGCGTGGTGGAATTCACGATTATCGGCCTACCATCAAAGACTTGAGCTAACATTTTCAAACGATTTCGATAGATAACACTACCATCCTTGTTCAAAATCGTATCGTATGTGCTTGTGACAGAAGAGGTAGGATCAGAATAAATCCCGATGAAATGTTGAATGGTTCCTGAGAAAGTCGGAATCGCCTTCATCACCAATTGAGACAAAATATAGATTCCGGATTTGGTATGATTCCAAATCAGATCATCGAACATGTAATCATTGACTCCCACCTGAGAGAATCGTGGATCCGGTCTGACTGCAATGATGTCTTCTGGACTTTTTCCGAGGACTTCATCTACCGAGTAATCGAAGACGTTTTCAAAGGTATGATTGATGTAAGTAATCTTTTTTTTGTTATCGGTTATCAATACTCCATCTTTATTGGTATTCGATAAATAGACATTTGCATTCAGCAGCACTTTATCATCGTTTCGAATTTTCAAAACGACACCAAAGACCACAAAGACCAAGAATATGACAAGATCTAAAATATAGATAATATACTGATTTCGTAACAAGAAACTTCCATTTTCTTCGATTATCTGTTCAGTGTGCAGATAAGAATAGATCTGTAGGAATCCGGAATCGTTCGTCAATAAAGGTTCATATACCTCATCTATATGAATATCGGTAAAACTGGCTTCTGTTGTATCTGTAATCTCGTACTCGGAGATTGTCAAGATATATTCTTCTGTTTGATTATCATAGATATACTGGAATAGATAACCATTACTGAATAATCCCAAATCCGTGAAAGAGTTGTTCTGCTCGGTGGATTCGATGAATATGGAAAGAATATGATAAGCATTATAATTAAAAACCAGGAAACCATCGGGGGATGAACTGGAATCAAACACAGGAACGATAAAACGTATGATAGGTTCATATGGAGTTACAAGAGATCCGTTCTCGACATTCAAGTCTAGGTACGAAATATAGAATTCACCTTCATTCATCGTCATGGCGCTTTGATAATAATAGGTGTCTGATTTGTTTTGGAGTTCGGATGATGGAATGATTTCGATCGAATCATCATTTCGATTGATTCGGATCAATTCGTCTCCATCGCGATTCATATAGCGGATGCTCAAGAATTCTTCTTTGCTGCTAGCGATACGATAAAACAGTTGTTCAGCACCATCTAAGGTAACAGGATTTGGATTATCTACATACTCCGTGAATTCTCCTGCATTTTTCACGACTTGCATGTCATTGAAGGTATTGGTTATGCTTGTACGTAAGACATAATCAACCAATGAAACTTCTTCATTAGCCAAGGAATGTTGCTGGGAGAGCAAGGCATCTTCTTCGCCGTCTACGACAAACAAATAACTGATTGTTATCACAGTTAGAGTTAAAATCAATATGATGATGAGTAAACCGAAATGAGACCCCAATGTCTTCAAGTTAGCTTTGATTCGATTGCCAATAGCGCTCATATAATCTCCTTCATATTTTTCCCTAATTTCATTATATCACAAAAGAAAGAATCGACCCAAATTCAATAAAAAGCCATGTGATAAATACACATGGCATAGGATTAATCTAGATTGAGATAACGCTTTTGATAGATGATCCTCAATGCATTTAACACACAAAGAATCGCAACTCCCACATCAGCGAAAATGGATAACCACATCCACATGAATCCAAGAGTGGACATAACTAAGAATCCAATTTTTATTGTAAGACTGAATAGTATGTTTTCAAATGAGATTCTTCGAGTCTTTTCAGCGATTTTCATTGCTTTCTTCAAAAGGCGAATATCATTGTTGATGATGATAATATCGGATACTTCAATCGCTAAATCCGTTGCGGATCCAAGGGATACTCCGATATCTGCATTCTTCAATAACGGTGCGTCATTGATTCCATCGCCGACAAACAACGATACAGAATTTGTACGGATCTCATTGAATTTTTCCAACTTTTGTTCCGGCAATAATTCCGCATAATATTCCACTCCACCGAGTTGCATTGCAATATCTCTTGCAGAGGTTTCATTATCTCCTGTCAACATCACGGTATCGTAATGCTGAGTGAAATCTCGAATGGTTTCCATTGAAGTTTCTTTGAGCTCATCTTTGACTAGAATATAACCGATAAATTCTTTATCCAATGAAACAAAAGTATAGGAACCAACATCGATTTTGTCGATGTCGACGACGATGCCGTTCTTTTCCAAAAAGGCTTTGGATCCCGCTAGGAGAACCTGCTTGTTATGCATACCTGAAATTCCATATCCAGGAATTTCTTTGATATTTTTAATGGTATAGATTGGTTCTTTGTTATACTCCACTATCGCTCTTGCGATTGGATGATTTGAGAAGTGCTCAATCGAAGCCGCCAATCGCAGAGCCTCTGGATTACTGACATGTTTGACGAAAAAGTCTCCATATGTCAAAGTACCGGTTTTATCCAATGCGATCGTTTCAACTTCAGTAATCAAATGCAAATACTGCGACCCTTTAAATAGGATTCCGTTCTTTGCAGCGGTACCGATTCCTGCGTAGTAAGAAAGAGGAACCGACAGAACCAAAGAACAAGGACAAGATATAACGAGGAAAATAGCAGCCTTGTAAATGTACCCATTTGGATTAGGATCGGTGACATGAGTCGGATCAAAGATGACACCATATAGAACCAAAAGTAAAGCTAAGCCAACCACGATCGGTGTATAGACTTTGGCAAACTTGCTGATAAACATCTCACGTTTCGATTTGGAATTTGTGGAATTCTCAATCAAATCGATGATTTTCGCCAACGTCGAATTCTTGTATTCTTTTGTGACTTCTAGATGAATGACATCTCCGACATTGATATTGCCACTTAATACTTCGTCTCCGACATCCACTGTACGAAGTTTTGCTTCCCCTGTCAATTCAGATGTATTCAGTGATGTCGAACCGGATTTGACGATTCCATCTACAGGAATACGTTCTCCGTTTTTGATGACTACTTCATCTCCAACTTCAATCAGAGAAGGATCTTTTACAATGATTTTCCCATTGACCAGGACATTTGCATATTCCACTTTCAGATCGACTAGAGATGAAATTTCGTTTTTGGAGTGTGCTACCGCTCTGTTTTGCAAATATTCACCAAAGGAATACAGAATAACGACTGCGACACTCTCTTCATATTTCCCAATGAACATAGCAGCGACTGTCGCAATGATCATCAATGTATTTTCGTTGAAGATATCAAACTTCTTGATTCCTTTGATTTGTTGTGTCAACAATTTTGAAATCAGAAGTAGATATCCGATCCAGTACATGATGCTCTTCAAAGGATCATGAAGTGGTGTCAGATTGGTTCCAAAAATATTGTTGATGAAAGGGAAAATCCGAAAGCCAAAAAACGTTATTGAAATCAATAACATGCCTAGTAATACAAATTTATATTCTTGAAAGAAATTAATTTTCTTTATGACGACTTTTTCTTCATAATAATGTGTAATGATATTGTCTTCTAAAACGTCAACGATTTCTTTGATTTCCTTCAAAGCCTTTTGTTCTTCGTAATCTTCTTTAAAGTCAACCAATAATATCTGTTTTGCGTAATTGAAAGAAGCACTGTTTACATATGGCAGACGACTGGTTCTGCGTTCTACTTTGTTAATGCAATTAGAACATGTCAAGTTCTCCATTGCGATTTTTCTAACCATAGGTATACCTACTCTTCTTGATACTCATGCTAACTATATATTATACTGTATAATCTTATGTTGTCAAATAAACAAGCAAAATAATCCCGATTTAATTTGATTCAAAAAACCGCCTAGATATGTTAAAATATGTATGAAGGAATGTGATAAAAATGAACTGGTTAGAAATTGCAAAGAATTATGAAGAGGAATTTGTAGACTTAACAAGAAAACTGCTCCAAATTCCTACTGTTTTAGAAACATTTGATCCAGATAACATCGATGAACCATTTGGGCCTGAAATTCGAAAAGCATTGGATTTCATGCTCGACTTGGGAGAAAAGGATGGATTCATTGTAAAAAACATAGATAACTATGCTGGACACATCGAATTTGGTGAAGGAGAAGAAGTACTTGGTGTACTCGGACATCTGGATGTTGTCCCTGCCGGAGGCAAGTGGGACAATCCTCCATTTTCTGCGACAATCAAGGATGGAAAAATCTACGCTAGAGGCGCTATGGACGACAAAGGGCCAACGATTGCCGCTTATATCGCAATGAAAATGATCAAAGACCAAGGAATTGGATTGAATAAAAAAGTCAGATTGATTCTCGGTTGTGATGAAGAATCCGGCATGAGAGGTGTCTTACGATATCTAGAGAAAGAAAAAATGCCTGACATTGGGTTTGCACCGGACGCGGAATTTCCTTTGATCTACGCGGAAAAAGGAATCTATACCTATAATTTCCTCGGTGAGCAAACCGATGAATGGACCGAATCAATGACAGCGGGAGAACGTTATAACGTTGTGCCTGATGAATGTGTTGTAGTATTGAAAAAAGATTTAAGAACAGAATTCGAAGCCTACTGCAAAGCCAACGATTACGTGGGAAGAGTGGAAGGAAACACATATACGATTATTGGTCAGAATGCACATGCAGCAATGCCGTTCTTAGGAGTCAATGCCATCAGTTTGATGACCAACTTCTTGAAAGAGCATTCCAAAGCTCCATTCATTCATTTCATTGATGAGTTCTTATCATTTGATCACTATGGAAATAAACTCGGTTTATCTTGTTTTGATAAAGAAATGAAGGAATTAACCAACAACTTGGCATATATCCACTATGACGGTTTGAAAGTCAATATCGGATGCAATATCCGCTATCCTCGCAATTATGATTTCGCGGCTGGCGAAATCAAAATGACAGAAGCAGCCAACCAGCATTCATTGGAATATGCATTAAAGAAAAATTCTGTACCGCATTATGTTTCCCCAAAAGATCCGTTGATCCAAATTTTAATGGAATCCTACCAAAAATACAGTGGTGATAACAAATCAGAAATGATTACCATCGGTGGAGGCACCTATGCAAGACAACTCTCCAAGGCGGTAGCTTTTGGAGCGTTGTTCCCTGGTGAAGAAGAACTAGCTCATCAACCAAACGAATTTCTGGATATCAAGAAAATGTTGACTGCGATAGCAATCTACGCAGAAAGCATCGAACGTTTGGCTGGAAATTAAGATGCGGCTTCGCAATGTAAAACATGCGAAAGAAACCTTGCAAATACACCCTGATATTTTAATTCCTCATCCGGAGAAGATGAAAGGGAAATGGAACAGCGTATTTGCCAATGAGAATCCGATTCATGTGGAAATCGGTTGCGGAAAAGGTAAGTTTATTGTTGAATCGGCAATGAAACATCCGGATATCAATTATATTGGGATTGAGAAATTCGATTCCGTTATCCTGAGAGCTTTGGAAAAGTTGATCGAAAAACCAATTCCCAACGTGCGATTGATTCGGATGGACGCAGAAACAATCGAAACGGTATTTCAACAAAGAGAGGTATCCGTCATCTATCTGAATTTCTCGGACCCATGGCCGAAAAAACGGACTGCAAAACGAAGATTGACCAGCGCAAGGTTTTTGAATCGCTATTTGAATATTATGAAATTGAATTCTTCCATCAAAATAAAAACTGACAATTACAGTTTGTTCGAGTTTTCCATGATGGAATTCAATCATCATCCACAATATCAAATTGAAGAAGTTAATCTTGATTTATACAGAAGATTACCAGAAGATAATGTACAAACTGAATTTGAAGAAAAATTCGTGGCTCAAGGGAATCGTATTTACTCTCTTGATGTCACTTGCAGAGGAGTTTTGAAATGAAACGATATTACGAAGAATTGGTGAATTTACCAGGAGTATCATCTCATGAAAAATACATCAGAAATTATATGAGAAAGCATTTGGAACCAAATGCCGAAGAGATCGTTCAAGACAATTTAGGATCCATTTTTGGAGGGATTAATCTAGATTTGGAAGGGCCTACCGTCATGCTCGCAGGCCATATGGACGAAGTTGGTGCCATGGTAGAGGAAATCACTTCCAAAGGAACCATCAAGATGTTGTCAATCGGAGGGATTTCTCCGACTGTGATGATATCGCAACACATGGATGTCATCTTGGATGATGGTTCGAAAATTCCAGGAGTGGTTGGTGCGAAACCCCCTCATCTATTGAGAGACAATAAAACACAACAGGTTTCGAGCTTTGATGATTTCTTCTTGGATATTGGAGCGGATGATTACCAACATGCTGTTGATTTAGGTGTTAAAATCGGTCAACAGATTGTCTTTCGTAACGATTACACTGTCTCCGCAGATGGTAAGAAGATTTTCTCCAAAGCCTGGGATGACCGCTTCGGATGTGCAATGTCTTTGGATATCTTGGAAAGCGTGAAGAAAGAAGAGTTGCCTTGCCGCTTCTATGCCGGTGCGAATGTGCAAGAAGAAGTTGGACTACGCGGAGCACAAACCTCCTCCTTCAAAATCAAACCAGATTTGTTTATCGCTGTTGACTGTTCTCCTTGTCAGGACACTTTTACTGAAACAAAAGTAGGAGGAACCTTAGGTGCTGGATTCTTGGTTCGTTTTTACGATCCAAGAGCAATCTTGCATCAGGGAATGAAACAGTTCATCGAAGAAACGGCCAAAGCCAATAACATACCATTCCAATATTATAAATCCATGGGTGGAACTGACGCAGCAGCTGTGCAGTTATCACGAGAAGGGGTTTTGGTATGCACAATTGGTATGCCAGCAAGATATATTCACTCAACAACATCAATTATTCATAAAGATGATTACGAAGCAGTTAGAAATGTCATCCTAGCAATGCTGAAACAACTCGATTATAACAAGATCAACGAAATCAAAAACAACGGTTGATCTGTTACAATAAAAAAATACTTGTGAGACCACATAAGTGGCTTGGAAAGGAAAATGAAAAAATGACTGAAAAAAGAGTAATGTCGAAACGCGATAAAACGCGTGAAATGACAATCATCGCAATGTTCATGGCGATTATTGTCGTGATGGGGTTCGTACCACAAATCGGATTCATCACAATTTTTGCAGTATCAGCGACCCTGATACACATCCCGGTATTGATTGGGGGAGCCCTTCTCGGTAGAAGAGCGGGCATCATACTCGGTCTTACCTTTGGAGCGGTGTCTTTGATTCGTGGAGCGACGAGCGGGGGATTTGACTTCGTATTTGTATTCCCTTGGGTATCCATCTTGCCGCGATTCATCTTTGGACTTTTGATCTATGATGTCTATCATTTCTTTAATAAATTGATCAAAGCTCGAATCGTAGCCTTGTCTGTTAGTTTCTTA
This sequence comes from Bacilli bacterium, assembly GCA_016935815.1. Lineage (GTDB taxonomy): Bacteria > Bacillota_I > Bacilli_A > Izemoplasmatales > Hujiaoplasmataceae > 4572-104. The sequence goes on from JAFGQH010000079.1 coordinate 36,030, forward strand.
TTGTTATCACTATTGCACTCCGTTATGGTATTGCCTATGATGGTAACTACATTTCCAATCATTGTCAACAATGCTAGTTTGGGTGAAATTGTCGGTGGAGATTACCTAACTTTGATGCAAGATACAAATTCTTTGAGTTTGGCTCTCAAGTTGATATGGGGAGTCTTAATCACCAATAGTTTAGTAGAAGCGGCCTTGGCAGCATCTGTCGGTGCGATTGTCGCGGACAGATTGATTCAATACCTAAAATTCAACAACAATACTGTAATGAGAAGTGAGTGATTTACGTGAATACGGTAATTGATATTGGCAATACCACGATAGCAATTGGTTTATCAAAAGATGGGAAAACGATCGACAAAGTGTATCGCTTGAATACGGAAAAGAATCGATCCTATGATGAGTATGGCGTTTTGTTGAAAGACTTTATTCCAACTTGTAGTGCTGCTATGATTTCTTCTGTTGTTCCAGAATTGAACGAAGTTTTCAGAGAATACTTTGAAAATCATTGTGGTGTCACGCCGCTATTTTTGGGACAAGGTGTGAAAACCGGTATTCAAATCATGTCAGACAACCCAAAAGAGGTTGGGGCGGATTTGATTGGAAATACGGTAGCTGCAACGTCACTCTATGATGAGACGTGTTTGATCATTGATTTGGGAACGGCTACGACATTCACTTATGTAGAAAAGAAAATCTTAAAAGGTGTCATAATCTCAACTGGATTAACAACCAGCAAAGACGCTTTGATCAACAAAGCATCATTGCTACCGCAAATCGAGTTGACACCGCCAAAGAAATTACTTGGAACAAACTCTGCCGACTGTATCAAATCCGGTTTGCTATACGGACATGCTTCTATGATTGATGGAATGATCCGCCGAATCAAAGAAGAAGTACACAATCAGGATTTGACGGTTATTTTAACAGGTGGACATGCGAAAATAGTCTATCCATTGACTCAGGAGAAAATGATCAAAGATGAAATTTTGATCCTTAAGGGGTTGCTTCTGGTAATCGGAAAGAATTTCAATTCATAATCCTTAAAAATGCACAAGATTTGTGCATTTTTTTATCTGATGTGGTACAATAAAATAACAACACATGGTGGTGAACAAAATGAAAAAACTTCTCTTGATCGATGCCAGCAATCTGCTGTTTCGATCCTATTATGCGACTGCATATACAGGTAATTTAATGCAAAACAAGGATGGACTCTATACCAATGGAATCTATGGTTTTGCGCATGCGATGAACATCTTGATGGCAGATGGGTACACTCACATTTTGGTTGCACTTGATCCAGGAGGGAAAACACATCGACATGTTGATTATCCAGAATATAAAGGAACTAGGAGTGATACACCACCAGAACTTATCATGCAATTTCCGTTGATGGAAGAATATCTGAAAGCTTTGGGAGTTTATTTCTATAAACAAGAATATTATGAAGCAGATGACATCATCGGCTATGCTGTTGATCATTTCAAAGAAGATTTTGATCAAATCACAATCTACAGCAATGATCACGACCTGATGCAACTTCTTGATACGAATGTCAATCAGATCGTTTCCAGAAAAGGCTTGAAAGAAATCGAAGTTTTTACTCCGGAATATTTGGAGGAAAAATTGGGTGTCAGACCAAACCAGATTGCTGACTACAAAGGGCTCGTCGGTGACACTTCGGACAACATCCCTGGAGTACCCGGAGTTGGACCGAAAACCGCCAGCAAACTTCTCTCCGAATATCATAACATCGAAACCTTATTCGAACATACAAGCGAGCTATCCGGAAAACTGAGAGAGCGTATTGAAGAAAATAAAGAAATCGCTGAATTCTCGAAAAAATTGGCAACTATCATTACCGATTTCGATAGTGAAATAGATTTGAAAAAAACCGAATATACCGGCTTTGACAAAGACGAATTGATTGCCTTCTATCAGAGAATGAATTTCTACTCATTCATCAAGAATTTGGGTACGAAAATCGAAACCAAACCGAGTGATTATGTAATCATAAAAAAGCCGGAAGAATTGAAAGTGATCTTATCGGATCACTGTTATCTGCATCTGGAACTATTCGGATCCAATTATCATAGTGCCAAGGCACTGGGATTCGGAGTGATTTTCTCCGAAGTTCCATATTACATTCCATTTGAGATTGCTTTGCAAAGCAAGGATTTCATTCATTTTTTGGAATCAGACAAATTCAAAAAATCAGTTTTTGATTTAAAAGCAATGAAAGTACATCTATTATGGCATGGCATTCATGTCAGAGGGTTCGAATACGATTTATTGCTTGCGGCCTATCTAAACAGTTCTTCCGTCAATCAAGATGAATTTCGAGAGGTAGTAGAACTCTATGGATACCACGATGTTCAGTTTGACCAGCAAGTCTATGACAAAGGAGCCAAATATCATATTCCTGAAGAACAGACCTATATCACGCATATCATCACCAAGGTAAAAGCGATTGCCCAAACAAAAGCAATAGCTCTCGACAAAATCAAAGAATTTGATCAGGAGTCTTTGCTCAATGAAATTGAAATTCCTATGGCATCTGCTTTGGCTGAAATGGAATTCGAAGGGGTTCTGGTTGATCGAGATGCTTTGGAAGAATTTGGCAGTGATCTTCATATCAAAATCTCAGAATCCGAACAATTGATCTATGATTTAGCCGGAGAGCAGTTCAATATCAATAGTCCGAAGCAATTAGGAGAAATCCTGTTTGAAAAATTGGGATTGCCATCCTCAAAAACCACAAAAACGGGCTATTCCACGGATATCTCAGTATTAACTAAACTATCTGGATTCAATCCGATTATCGATTCAATCATCGGATACCGGACATACACAAAACTATATAGTACATACTATGAAGGATTCAAACAGGCTTTGACATTAAAAGACGATTCCAGAATCCACACCATGTATCAACAAGCACTGACCAAAACCGGACGCTTGTCATCGAAAGATCCGAATCTTCAGAACATCCCTGTTCGGAATGAAGACGGAAGAGTCATCCGAAAAGTGTTTGTACCATCGAAAGGCAATGTTTTGCTATCATTTGATTACTCGCAAATCGAGTTGCGGGTTCTAGCAGAAATGGCCGATGTGAAAAATCTGAAATTGGCCTTTGAAAATGATGTGGATGTTCATGAAGCGACAGGAAAATTAATTTTCAGAAAAGACACCATCGATCGCGTTGAACGATCGATCGCCAAAGCTATCAACTTCAGTATCATCTACGGAAAAACTCCGTGGGGATTGTCCGAAGATTTGAATATCTCGATGAACAAAGCCAAAGAATTCATCGAGAATTATTATGAAAATTATCCGGAAATCAAAACCATGATGGATGCTAATGAGACCTATGCGAAAGAACACGGATTCGTGAAAACCAAGTTCAATCGAGTGGTTTATATAGATGAGATCCTTTCCAAAAACTACCAAACCAGACAGTTTGGAAAACGGATAGCGATGAACGCACCAATCCAAGGCACTGCAGCGGACATCCTGAAAATCGCCATGGTTAAGATCAAGAATCAATTTGAAAGCAAACAGTTAAAATCAAAAATGATTCTTCAAATCCATGACGAAATCGTCTTGGATGTCGTACCAGAAGAAGAAAAACGAGTGACAGAAATCGTGAGAGAAACAATGGAACACGCGGTGGATTTCAAAACGAAACTGGTTGCGAACTACGCAACGGGAGATAACCTTTACGAGGTGAAATAATGCCTGAACTACCTGAAGTTGAGACGGTTCGTCAGACGCTCAAGAATTTAATCATCGGAGAAAAAATCACCGACATCTTGGTTCGTTATGATGGCATCATCAAGCCGCTCTCTATCGCACAATTCAAGAAACGACTGATCGGTCAAAGCTTCAGAGATATTCGTAGAAAAGCGAAATATCTCTTCTTTGATTTCGACTCGTTGACAATGGTGAGTCACCTGCGAATGGAAGGCAAATACTACCTTAGAAACTCTCTGAAAGAATGCACCAAACACGAACATGTCATTTTTGAGTTGAATCATTCACAGTATCTCTGTTATCACGACGTCCGCAAATTCGGTACGATGGAATTGACGGATCTTCATCAAGAACTTGCTATTCCAAGCGTATCAGCACTTGGCAAGGAAGGCAATGATCCGACTTGGCTTGCGGAAGATTTTTTTGAAAAAATCAAGTTCACAAAACGCCCGATGAAATCGATTCTTCTCGATCAACACATCATATCCGGTTTGGGGAACATCTATGTCGATGAAACCTTGTTCCGTTCCAAAATCAATCCAAATACACTTGGTAACGAAATCAACCTCTATCAAGCAAAGAGAGTCATAAAATCCGCAAAAGAAGTGCTTAACAAAGCGACAAATCTTGGAGGTACTACGATTCGCACATATCATTCAAACATCGGAGTGGACGGACGATTCCAAAATGAACTTATGGTTCACACTTTTGTTGGAGAACCTTGTCGAATCTGTGGAGATACCATTCAAAAAACCAAAGTGGGTGGCAGAGGAACGTATTACTGTCCAACCTGCCAAAGAGACGATCATTTGTTGATCGTCGGATTGACAGGAGGAATCGCCAGTGGCAAGTCATTTGTTTCAAATTGGTTTTCGAAACACAAGGTGCCAGTTCTCGACGCAGACAAGATTTATAAAAATCTATTAAAAACAAATGAAATAATGTATAATGAAATTGTGCAAAATTTCGGGGACATTGTGCAAAGAAACCACGAAATCGACCGACAGGCATTAGGCAAAATCATCTTTCAAGATCCGAAAAAACGCGAATTACTGAACCAAATCACACATCCATTTGTCTTAGAAGAGATGAAACAAGAAATTGCTCAGTACCAAAAAAAGAGAACCAAGATGATCATTCTCGACATCCCTTTGTTATTTGAAGCGAAACTGGAATATATGGTCGATATAATCATGTTAGCCTATGTTGATCCAAACACTCAGATACATCGTTTGATGGATCGAGATCAGATATCAAAATCCGAAGCAGAAAAGAAGATTCAGTCCCAAATGAAGTTGGAAGAAAAGATCAAAAAAGCGGATATCATTATCGATAATTCCTTTGACCCTAATCATACAAAGGAACAACTTCTAGAGATATATCGAACATTGAGGAGGAAATAACATGTCAATCAAAAGTTTCTTTTCACCAAGTTGTGAAACCAGAGAAATGCATGTGGATCCCGCATTGAGAACCCATTATTACCGCAACAATTTCAAACAAGTAGTGGAGGGTTTAACTAAACTTGCGGAGAAAAACAATATGGCCGTGAAGGACATCAATGAAATCCATAAGGAAATCTATTTGATAGGAAATGGATTTGATTGTATCGTTACCGTGAGTCAGATTTCTCCAATTGAAGCCGGCATCGACTTCAAAATCAATTTCTTTTCGGCAGTTGGCTTTGGCCGTCCGGTAAAGAAGGCATTGAAACTCTTTAAGGATCTTGCTGAGATTCTAAATTTTAAAGGCATCGCATTACACCCGTAAGGAGAACATATTGGAAACAATCAGAAGAAGTGATACATTTGTTGTTTCCGGAGAAGGCTTTTGTTCTTCCATCGATTATCAGGTTTTGACCTTGCTCTATCAACCGATCATCGGAGATTCGGCTTATACCTTGTATCTCACGTTGATGAATCTGATGGACCGGCAATCTTTAATTTCGGAAGAATATCTACATGCTGATCTGGAATCCCTCTTGAATCGCAAATTGGAATTCATCGAAGAGGATCGATACAAACTCGAAGCCATTGGTCTATTGGTCACTTTTTTTGCTGGCGACAGTTTCACATATGAGATAAAATTACCGCTTTCCGCAAGAGGATTTGTCAACGATGGAATTCTAGGTCAGTATCTGATTACCGCAATCACGAAAAAAAGATTCAAGAAAATCCTCAAGATTTTTAAAATCGCCCAACCAAACAAAAAACAGAAATACAATATTTCAAAAGCATTCAACGAGATTTTTCCATCTATGGGGATTGCGGAAGAACTATATGAATCCAATTTGGTCGCCGGAGATAAAAGCCGCTTTATCTCGCTAAACGAATACGATTTTAATTGGAGACTCTTTCAAGAAAGTCTGCCAGAAGGCTTTATCTCTGCAGATGATCTCACGGAAGCAATCAAACGCAAAGTGGAAAGCTTGTCTTACGTATACGGTCTAGATGAACTGCAAATGAAGGATATTCTTCTCAAATCCTTGGATGAGAACAATCATGTCAATATCGTCAGTTTGTCCAAAAACGCAAGATATGAATTCGAATCAATAGAACAAACTACCGAAAAACAAAAAACGCAAGAAAAACCTGTTGAACGAAACAACCCAACCGAACCGGGGGAGTTTTTCAAAAACGTCTCACCAATCCAGTTGTTAGAAGAAATGGGAGAAGGAATGGTCTCTTCCGCTGACCTAAGAACCGTTGAACGATTGATTGAAGAAGTCGGTCTTAATCCTTCTGTCGTCAATGTTTTGATCGCTTACATCGCTAGAACAAAAGACGGTGTTCTTCCTGGTTATACCTACTTCCAAAAAGTCGGTATGTCCTGGAAACGAAATCAGATAACCACAGTGGAACTCGCAATGGATTATGTCAAACATCTGGAAGCACAGAAGAACAATCCAAAGTCCACTTATAATAAGAACAAACCAAAAGATGTCGAAGTCGATTGGTTGGAAGATTATATCAACAATATGGAAGATAGGTGATCCTCGTGAAAAAGATCAACGATTTTTTGCCAAAAACCGAATCTGTAGATTATGATGAGATCATCGATCGTTTCATGGCGGATCCAATCGTCAGCGATTTTATCATCAAAAATGATCTTACAAACGAAACCATCAAAGAAGGAATCAACGATATCTTGACTTTTATGGAAGAAAAAGACAAATGCAACCAGTGTAAAGGTCTTTATGAGTGCAAACTCAATACGACAGGATACTGGCCTCGTTTGGAACTCTATAACGGTTCAATCCAATTGCAGTATGAAAAATGTCAGTACAATCAAATGGTGGATTCTTCCAGAAACATCGATGCTTTCTATGTACCGAAGAAAATCTTCCAAGCCAGCTTGGATGATTTTGATATGCTTGGTCCAGTCCGCAAAGAAATTCATCGTTTCATGATGCGTTTCATCAAGGATTACGATCGTGAAAACTATGTCAAAGGAATGTATATCAGTGGCCCTTATGGAACTGGCAAAACATATATTCTCGCAACCATGGCAAATGAACTCGCTAAGAAGGGGTTCCATTTGACATTTGCATATTATCCTGACTTGGTAAGAGAATTAAAATCCTCGATCGGCTCCGGCTCTTTCGAAGATAAGATCGAATCTTTAAAGACAACAGAGCTTCTTTTTTTGGATGACATTGGCGGTGAAAGCCCGAATGCATTTATCCGCGATGAGGTATTAGGTCCAATCTTGCAATACCGTTTATTGGATCAAAAACCGACGTTTTTCTCATCCAATTTGAAGTCCAAAGTATTAATCGATGCGATGGCAAAAGACAACTCTTCCTTAGAGAAAACCAAATCACTTCGAATTGTCGAACGCATTCGTGCATTGACTGACGAATTTGAATTGACTGAAAAACCTCATATTTCTTGACATCTGTATAAAAACAGATATAATATGTACTATAAAGACGAAGAAGAGGACAAGATGATCCTGTATCTTTCCAAAAGCGAGTCCGGGTTGGTGTAAGCCGGATGGAAAAAAGGATAATTACCACCTCGAAGTCGGCTCTTGAAAGAGTCCCGTACCAGGCGTTAACGGATTGAGTGCTTATCATTGATAAGAATTAAGGTGGTACCGCGATTACATCGTCCTTTTCTAAGGGCGATTTTTTTTATGTATAAGGAGGAATTATTATGTTTATTAAACTACCTGGAGGAAATGAATTGAGTTACGAACAAGAGCGTTCTTTGTTCGATATTGCGAATGACATTTCTCCATCCCTGAAAAAACGATCTATCGTTGCTAGACTGAATGGCAAATTGGTGGATATGAATACCGTCGTAACCAAGGACGCCGAAGTGGAGTTTATCACAACGGAAGATCCAGAAGCGCTTGAGGTCTTGAGACATTCCTCTGCCCACCTATTGGCAGAAGCTGTCAAGACTCTTTATCCGCATGCGCATTTTGGTGTCGGGCCAGTGATTGAAGATGGTTTTTACTATGATATCGATTTGGGAGAGGATGTCTTATCAGAACATGATCTTCCTGTCATCGAGAAATTGATGAATAAAATCGCTTCTCAGAACAGTCAAATCGAACGCGAAGTTGTATCCAAAGAACAAGCATTGGAATTGTTCAAAGACGATCCATACAAAGTTGAATTGATCAAAGAACTGCCAGAATCCGAAGAAATCAGCGTCTACAAACAAGCTCATTTCATAGATTTATGCCGAGGACCTCATCTACCAGGAACCAAATGGATCAAACATGTGAAATTGCTGAGCCTTGCAGGAGCCTATTGGAGAGGTAATTCCGATAACATCCAATTGACTAGAGTGTATGGAACTGCCTTTTTCAGTAAAGAGGAATTGGATGAACACTTGAATCTTTTGGAAGAACGCAAGAAACGCGATCACAGGAAACTTGGAAAACAACTCGATTTATTCATGTTGAGCGAATATGGTCCTGGCTTCCCATTCTGGCTGCCAAACGGAATGATTCTAAGACGTGAATTGGAATCCTTTTGGTATAATGTTCATCTCAAAGAAGGATATAAACTGATTCAAACTCCAATCATGTTGAACAAAGAATTATGGGAAATTTCCGGTCACTGGGAAAACTACCGTGAAAACATGTATACTTCAGAGATCGATGATATGGAATTCGCTATCAAACCGATGAACTGCCCAGGCGGTATGTTGGTATACAAGCGCGATATCCATTCTTACAAAGATTTCCCATTGAAAGTCGGAGAACTCGGTCTGGTTCATCGTCACGAGGCAAGTGGTGCTTTGAACGGATTGTTTCGAGTGCGAAACTTCACTCAAGATGATGCTCATATCTTCATGACTGAAGATCAGATTGTTCAAGAAATCAGAGAATTGGTTCGTTTGTTCGATTACATGTATAAAGTATTCGATTTGGAATACCATATCGAATTGTCCACTCGTCCGGAAGATAAATTCATCGGTAAAATCGAAACGTGGGACAGAGCAGAAAAGGCGTTGGCAGATGCTTTGGAATCGATGGGGCAAGACTACAAATTGAACCCTGGAGACGGTGCCTTCTACGGACCGAAACTCGACTTCAAATTGAAGGATTCGATGAAACGAATCTGGCAGTGCGGTACCATTCAATTGGATATGAACTTACCGGAACGTTTTGATTTGACCTACATCGATCATAATGGAGAAAAACAAAGACCGGTTATGCTGCACCGTGCGTTGTATGGATCGATCGAACGATTCATCGGAATCTTGATCGAACATTACGCAGGAGCATTCCCAACTTGGATGTCACCGGTCCAAGTCAAGGTCATCCCTGTCAACAACGAATATCATTTGGACTATGCAAAAGAACTTGTTGATCTGCTAAAGGATAATGGTATCCGCGTGGAAATCGATGATCGAGATGAGAAACTCGGATATAAAATCCGGGAAGCCCAGACCAAGAAAATTCCGTATCAACTTGTGATTGGGGATAAGGAATTGAGTAGTGGCGAGGTCAATTACAGACGCTATGGCGAGCAAAATCAAATGGCAATTCCGAAAGCGGAATTTGTTCAATTGATTCTCAAAGAAATCAAAGACAAGAAATAAAAAATGTCCGCAGGAAAGCATTGCTATCTTGCGGATTTTGTTTTTTGAAGCGGCTTTGCTATAATGGATTTGGAGGGTAAAATTTATGGATTTGATCACGTGGTTGAAAGAAGGAGATGTCGCGATATTGTATCAAACATATCGAGATATTTTGAACCAAGAAAAACCGGAACTCAGAAACCGAATTGCATCCGAAGGCTTTGGTAAGAGATTACTGACCTTACAACAGAAAGACGGACACTGGGGTGGGGGTTATTATCGCAAGAAATGGATTTCCACACATTATACGTTAATGGAATTAAGACGTTTGAATGCACCCCCAACAGAGGCAATCTTAAAAGCTTGTAACCTGATTATTGACCAATATACAGTCGATGTCGAAGTCGAAGGATCGTTTCGAAAGATATGGACAATCCACGATGTCTGCATGTGTGCCATGATGTTTTATGCATTTACATATTGGCAACTTCCAGAAAACAAGATTCGACCGATGCTGGATTACATGCTTGACGAACAGATGAAAGATGGCGGATACAATTGTGATTACAAACGTCCTCACAAACATCCCCATCATAGTTCTTTGCATTCAACCATTTCTGTGATTGAAGCAATGAATGGATATATCATGGGTGGATATCATTATCGTAAAGAAGAAGTACTGAAACAGCGCAAAGAAGCAATAGAGTTTGTGTTGATGCATCGCTTATTCAAGTCGGACAAAACCGGAGAACCCATCAAAAAGCAATTCACTTTGCTTTCTTTTCCACCGCGTTGGAAATATGATATCTTAAGATCGTTGGACGCTTTGAGAGAATCAGGAATGGAATATGATCCAAGAATGGAGGACGCCTTCGAAGTACTCTATCAAAAGCGTAGAAAAGATGGTACTTGGCCGGTGCAACAGAAGTATTCCGGAGCGGTACACTTCGATATGGAACCAACCGGATCCAGCAGTCGAATGAATACCCTTAGGGTTTTGAGGGTGCTCAAACATTTCAAACCACAGGTGTACCAAGAAATATTAAACGAAACAAAAAAGGCTTGATTCGATTCAAGCCTTTTGTTATTCTTCTGGATCAATATAGATGGTCTTTTGATTGGTATAAGTAACAAAGGATCCAAGCGTTCCCGGAACTTTTTTGATGTTTCGAATTCTCGTGTAATCTACTGGAACCGAACTGGAGTGTCGACTCTTGGAATTTCTTGCGGCTAGCATCGCAGCCATCCGAATGGTCGGTTCCGTCAACTCCTCATCACTCCACACGATCACATGGGATCCCGTCTGATTCTTGACATGGAACCACCAATGACTCTTATGGGCGTATTTATGTGTGAGAAAATTGTTTTGCAGATTGTTCTTGCCAACCAAGATACGAATACCTAATTCATCGGTGTAAGAATCATAGTTCGGTTTCTGTTTCGATTTGTTTGATTTCTTCTTTGAAAGGTATCCGTTTTCAATCAATTCTTCTTGGATTTCATTGAGATCGTTCAGTGATTGCGTTTCTTCAATCTGGTCCAATAATTCGCGAAAATAAGCGATTTCCTGTTTTGTTATGGAAATCTGATTTTCGATATGTGCGACCGCGGTTTTTTGTTTCTTGTATTTGGTATAATACTTGTTCGCATTTTGAATTGGGTTTAACAATCGATCAAGCTCTATCTCGATCTCGGAATCCAATTCATAGGAAAATCCTTTGTAGGAAGAATCTCCTCTTTGTATCTGGTTTTGATAGGTGATCAAGGTGTCGCCTTTGATTCTCCAAATATCATTCTCTAATGCTTGTTTGAGTTCGATCGTCAACTTTTCGAGTTTGTTCTTTTTACGTTTGTACTCGCGTTTTACAAAGCCATTAAGATACTTATGAATTTGTTTGACACGTTCAAGTGCTGACGCTTCCGTGAAGTAGAAATCGATAAGTTCAGAAAGTGTGTCAAAGTATTTTTGATTTTTTGAGAAGATATCAAGATGATAGAATTCCGTCTTATCGCCAAGAATTATCGTTGGTTTCAACGGTAGATTGATTGCTTCTACATAGGATTGATATGTCATGGAAGGATTGTGATGCGCCGTTCTTAAGACGTAATTTGCAAACAAAGGTGAAATCCCTTTGATGTGTTCAACGAGGTCCTTATAGGTTCTTTCTTCTTTCAAAAACAATTGAATTGCATTCAAATCGTTCGGTGATATTTTGTTATCCTGCGGCACCTCATAGACAATACCGTTGGCAATCGTTCGATCTGATGCATCGAATGGAGATACATGTTTGAATGCATTCAGTATTTGTCTGTTCTCATCCAGTAAAATTAGGTTTGTATAGCGACTGAACATTTCGAAAATGAGATACAGTTTGACCCGGTCTCCAATGTCGTTCGTCGCATCTAATGAAATTTCCATAATCCGATCTTCCGACAAGGTTTGGATAGAGTCAATGAATCCGCCTTCCAAATGCTTCCTTAAGAACATGCAAAAACCACCGGGAAGATAATCCGATGGATAGGTTTGTTGTGTCAGATTTACCCTTGAAAGGGATGTCGACAAAGACAGATATAGTTTTTTGTTTTGATTGTTGACACGAATTTGAAACAAGAAATCGGTTTTCCCTAGCTGAGTGACTTTTTGAAGTCTACCCGTAGTGACTTCCGATTGCAGTTCTTGGGCCAAAAACGATAAAAAACGACCGTCCATGCTCATGCTATCACCAAAATCATTATAACACGGTTTAAAAACATTTACTATTTATATTATTTGTGTTATCATATAACATAATAATTGGTTATATGGTATTTCAGATTGGGGGGATTGTCTTGAAACTCAACGAAAAAGGACTACTTGTCATCATGAGCGGTCCGAGTGGAGTCGGAAAAGGCACTATCAGGAAAGCATTGTTTGAAATTCCGGATAACAACTTCTGTTATTCCGTTTCCATGACAACCAGAAAACCGAGACCGGGAGAAATCGATGGTCTGGATTATTTCTTTGTCAGCAAAGAAGAATTTGAAAGTCGCATCGCGAAAAACGGATTCTTGGAATACGCAGAATTCGTCGGCGAATATTATGGTACCCCAATCGATTATATCGAAAACCAAATGGAAGCTGGCAAAGAAGTGATTGTGGAAATCGAAGTGCAAGGTGCTTTACAGATTCAAGAAAAGATTCCGGAAGCAGTCTTCGTCTTCATCGTTCCACCATCCAAAAAAGCGTTGATTGAACGTCTTCAAAACCGTGGCACGGACACACCTGAGAAAATCACAAAACGGGTTGAAAAAGCAGAACGTGAATATTCATTGGCATACAAGTATGACTATATCGTTGTTAACGATGATGTCTACAACGCAGCAGATAGAATATATGCGATCATTCGTGCCGAACATGCCAAGACCGAGCGGTCAATCCACAAATACTATAAATTATTGGAGGGCAAATAATGATAAAGGAAAAAGATTTGGAAAAATTGCTTGAAATGAGAGAGGAAATCGATATGAACTATCGTCCTGTTCAAGGAAATCGTTTTGGAGATTACGTCTTCAGCGGTGACCTCGAGGACAAGAAGGTAAAACCGATTCCAAAAAACACGGAAGGATTACGTTATCCTTCCATCGATGATCTCCTTCAGGTTGTCGATTCCAAATACAAATTGGCTTACATCGCTGCCAAACGAGCTAAAATCATAAAAAAAGATGAATATTCATCGGTTGAAAATCGTTGCGTCAAGCCAGTTGGTAAAGCCTTGGAAGAAATTTTAGCAAAGAAAGTATCAGCGAAATTCTAAAAACAGCTTAGGCTGTTTTTTTTATGATTTTCATAAAAAAAGACGCTTGAATTATGTTATAATATACTTTAGTTTGGAGATGATTTATTTGAATTACATCGATGTCCTTTTAGAGAAATTACAACTGGAAGATGCAATCATAAAAGAATACTGCAAAGTATCGAACCTGGAGGTGGACGAACTCTCGGAAACCTGGAAGTTCGATCTCGTTTTTAGTCAAACAATTCCGATCCTTCATTATCGGAATTTTATCAGTTATCTCAAACGCATATCGTCTTTTATCCCCAGTGTGAAAGAAGTCGAATATCAAACCACATTTGAGGATATCGATCCGGAAATGATTCTTGATTATTATGATTTTGCAATTGACATCATATTGGACTCAAACAAACGCATCTTGCCGTTAAAGGAGTATGAAACCGATCTCGAGGATAAAACAATTAAGATTTTTGTTCCACAAGGAGCCATCAGTGCTTCAATCTTCCGCGAAGAAATCGAGAACGAGATGAAGAAAAACGGATTCTCATGTTCACTTGAAATTATCGTTGATGAACAGCAGGAGACGATTGACGAATCAATTCAAAACGATATCAATACCTTTGTGGAAGCAAATCGGATTGACTTCGATGAGACCATAGAATACATCTCACTAACCAATGGTGGAGAAATCAATAATTTCTCACCTATCAAAGAGATTCCCCTTACAGAAATGGAACTTGAGGAATATAAAGAACGCCACGGTGGAAAAGCGATCATTTCCGTCCAGGGAATCGTTGTTTACTCAGAATTCATTGAAAACAAAAACAGCGGAATTGTCAAATTGGTTGTCACCGATGGGGAAGATTCCATATTTCTTACGAAGAAAAACTTGCGTTCAGCGGATTTGGATTTTTACAAACAAATTGAAAACAATCATGGCATCAAAGCGAAATGTTATGCTCAATACGATACCTTCCAACAAGAAGTGGTATTAGTACCAATAGCGATTGCCAGATCGAATAAACCAATCAAAACGGATCAAAGAACCGATGACGCACCAAAGAAACGTGTTGAATTACATCTCCACACAAAAATGTCTGCGATGGATGGCGTCAACGATATTATGGATTATTTAAACCGCGCTAAAGAATGGGGACACACAGCGATTGGTGTAAGCGATCATGGCTCTGTTCAAACCTTCCCGGAACTCTTCAACAAAACCAGAGGTGGTTCTGTCAAACCTCTATATGGTGTTGAGATGACTTTTGTGGATGATGAAAACATCTATATCACGAGAGGAGAATCCAACTTGTTGTTATCGGAAGCGACTTATGTCGTTTTCGATATCGAGACCACTGGATTATCTGTCACCTATGATACCTTAATCGAAATCGCAGGAGTCAAAGTCAAAAACGGAGCGATACTTAGCAAGTTTTCGGAATTTGTCGACCCGCTTCGAGACATTTCATCATTCACTGAAAATCTCACTGGAATCTCCAATCAGATGGTGCGTGGGAAACGGGTTCTAAAAGAAGTTTTGAAAGACTTCCATGAATTCACCAAAGACTGTATTTTGGTCGCCCATAATGCAGATTTTGATCTGGGATTCCTATATTACAATTACCGCAACTTGGGAATCACAAATCAAGTCAATCCTTCAATTGATACTTTGGTTTTGGCGAAAGTTCTTTTGCCAACTAAGAAACAATTCTCTTTGGCACGATTAGCAAAAGAATTCAAAGTTCCACTCGACAATCATCATCGCGCAATCAACGATGCGGAAGCAACCACAGAAGTATTCTTGCACCTCTTGAAGCGCGTTAAAAAACAAGGGTTTAACCGCTTCAAAGACATGAATCTGATGATTCAACACGATGAAGTGTACAAATATCCGTATCCGACCCATATCAACCTTCTGGTACAAGAACAGGTTGGTTTGAAAAATCTTTATCGTTTACTATCGGAAGGTCTCACGACCTATTATGATCGGGGCGATGCGAAACTCCTGAAATCCAAACTTCAAAAATACCGCAAAGGCCTTTTGGTTTCCAGTGGATGTTATAATTCGCACTTCTTTGAGATTGCGATGAACAAAACCAGGAAAGAGCTAGTTGAGGTTGCGAAATTTTATGATTATTTGGAAGTCCAACCACCGAGTTATTTCATCTATTTATCGGATGAGAATCCGAATTGGAAAAACATGATTCAGGACGTCATCAAAAGAGTAGTAGAAGTCGGTAAGGAATTGCAAATTCCTGTTGTTGCGACCGGAGATGTCCATCATTTGGATTCCAGAGATATGAAATATCGCGAAATCATGATAAACACACCGGTAGTGGGAGGGGGACTTCATCCCCTATATTATCGCAAAAACAAACCGAATCAATATTTCATGACCACAGAAGAAATGCTGGTGGAGTTCGCTTTCTTAGGAACGGATACCGCAATGGAAATTGTTGTTGAGAATTCCAATAAGATTGCGGAATCCGTTGAAGACATAACCATTATTCCAGATGAACTCTTTGCTCCAACAGATGAATTTTTGGCAGAAAAGGGTATTCCTTCCATTAAGACAAAAGTTGAGAAGATGGTGCAGGAAAAGGTCCGTTCTATTTATGGTGACCCGCTTCCCGAAATCGTTAAAAGAAGAGTCGATCGTGAGTTGAGCAACATCATCGAACATCAATTTTCCACCGTCTATTTTATTTCTCACCTTTTGGTTAATAAGAGCTTGGAAGATGGATATCTCGTTGGTTCTAGAGGATCTGTAGGAAGTTCCTTGGTTGCTACTTTGATGGATATCACAGAGGTGAATCCTTTACCACCACATTATGTATGTCCAAAATGTCATTTTTCTGCATTTAAGAAAACCGCAGATGAAAAAATGGCAATGGGTGAAAACGACTTTGAAAAAGCCAATGCCCAGGTATTTGAAAATACCGACTGCGGATGGGACTTACCAAAAGCGAAATGTCCTGTATGTTCTACTGAGATGGTAAAAGATGGACATGATATCCCGTTTGAAACCTTCCTTGGATTCGAGGGTGACAAAATACCGGATATCGATTTGAACTTCTCAGGAGAATACCAAAGTATCGTTCACGAATATATACGCGAACTGTTTGGAAAGAATCATGCCTTCCGAGCCGGTACAATCGGAACTTCAGCAGCGAGAACTTCTTTCTTGATGGTTCGAGATTTCTATGATAAAATCAATGAAAAAAGAAGAGAAAAAGGATTGGAGCCAATTCGAATTCGACGTGCAGAGATGGAACGATTAGCACGTGGTATCGAAGGATCCAAACGATCCAGCGGACAACACCCAGGTGGAATTGTAGTTGTTCCAAATACCAACGAAATCTACGACTTCACACCGGTTCAATATCCAGGTACCGCAACGGATACTTCTTGGAAAACCACGCATTTCGATTATCACTCGATTGAAAAAAATCTATTCAAATTGGATGTATTGGGACATGATGATCCGACCATGATTCGTTATCTTATGGATTTGGTTCGCGAGAATCAATCCGAATTTCCATTTCAAGACGCAAAATCGATTCCAGTAGATGACCCGGATGTATATAAATTGTTATCCAGTATCGATATCATCGACTTGAAAAAAGAAGATCTTAATTCCGAAGTGGCGTCTTTTGGTATTCCGGAGTTCGGAACCAACTTTGTCCGAGGGATGTTGACAGAATCAAGACCGAAATCCTTTGCGGAATTGGTTAAAATATCCGGGCTTTCCCATGGAACAGATGTCTGGATCGGTAATAGTCAAACTTTGGTGTCTGGATCGAACAAATCATATGCCAAAGTAGAGTTCAAGGATATCATCGGATGTCGTGACGATATCATGGTCGACTTGATCGACTTCGGTTTGGAACCGACAGTCGCATTCGAAATCATGGAGTTTGTCCGGAAGGGAAAAGCTGGAAAGAATCCCGATAAATGGGCTTCTTACGCTGATGTCATGAGAAACTCTCGAGTTCCGGAATGGTATATTTGGTCTTGTTCTAAGATTCAATACATGTTCCCGAAAGCCCATGCGACCGCTTATGTTCTTATGGCAATGAGGATCGCTTGGTTCAAACTCTATCGGCCTATCTATTTCTATGCCGCCTATTTCTCGAAAAGAGCATCTTTATTTGATGCGGATGCCTTGTACAACAACTACGAGGGAATCAGTCGCAAGATTCGCGAAATCAAAGACATGGGGAATTCTGCAACCGATCGTGAGCAAAATCTCTTAACCGTCCTAGAAGTCGCATTGGAAATGGTAAAACGGGGATTCAATTTCAAACCGATTGATTTGTACAAATCGGATTCCAAGAATTTTGTCATCGATGAGGATAAGAAATCACTGATTTTACCATTCATCGTTGTCGATTCTTTAGGTACCAATGTGGCAGAAACGATCATCCAGGCAAGAGAAGAAAAACCATTCATCTCAAAACAAGATGTTAAGAATCGAACCAAGTTGAGTTCAACTCTGTTTACCAGATTGGAAGAACTCGGAACCTTTGACGGAATGATCGAGAAAAACCAGATGTCGTTGTTCGATTTGTAAAAAAAACAATTGATTATCATAATTTCAACATAATTACGTGTATAATATATAGTTGGATATTGGAGGTTTCATAATGAGAATCATGAGGAGTACGAATCCTGTCTTTCGCTCTGTAAGACAAGATACCTATATAAGCGATCAGCCGGTTACATATGCCAATGTGACATATAAGACGCTGTTTTTGACGCTTCTTGTCATGGGTAGCGCATATTTCATGCTCTATCTCGGTCAAGTCAGTTATTTCACTTTGATCGGAGCGGTTATCGTCGGTTTTGTTTCCGTTATTGTGGGAACGAGATCGGTTCGATTATCTCCGTATTTTTCCGTGATTTATGCTTTGTCTGAAGGTGTCCTTCTTGGAGTGATTTCCGGTATCTACATGGATGCATTTGATGATGGCATCGTTCCGACCGCAATGCTTACCACATTGCTCGTGGTATTCATCATGTTGATTCTATATACTACTAGAATCATCAAGGTGACACAGCGTTTTGCTTCCGTGTTGGTGATATCCTTGTTGGCAGTCATCTTGATGGCAGTTCTGGCAATCTTCTTGCCATTCGCTAGTTCGTTCTACTACATCATTGTCATCGCCTCCGCTGTCTTGTCCGCATTCTTCTTATTGCTTGATTTCCGATCCATCGAATATGCGGTGGAATCCGGTATGGATCAACGCTATGGGTGGATCTTATCGCTTGGTCTTCTGGTCACAATCGTTTGGATCTACATCGAGATGTTGCGTTTGCTTGCGATTTTCGGCCGTAGAAACTGATTAAGGGTTGCATTATTTATAAATATTGTTATAATGAAAATATATTAATACAGTGACGAAGGAGTAGTACTCAGGAAAACATGTCCAAGAGAGAGATGCCATGAGCTGAAAGCATTTCGAGATGCACCTGAAGAATTCGCCTTCCGAGTGAGACCAATCCTCTCCGTCACCCCGCGTTAAGGGGACTAGAGTGCCGGCTGTTGCCGGAACTAAGGTGGTACCACGGTTATGTTAATCGTCCTTTTCATAAGGGCGATTTTTTTATTTATTAGGAGGACTATATGGAAAAAAAACTGAAAGGTTTGATACAAGAATTGGAAACCAAATTGGCTTCTATCGAAACGGTCAATGATTTGAATTTGTTGAAAGCGGAATATCTTGGTAAAAAAAGTGTTTTCAACGATCTCATGAAACAACTCAAAGATGTATCGAACGAGGAAAAACCAAGATTCGGTAAGTTGATAAATGAAGCAAAACAAGAAATCGCCGCTAAGCTAGACTCCGCTAGGGCTGAATTGGAACGCAAACTAGTGGCATCCAAACTGAAATCAGAAGCGATTGATGTGACTTTACCAGGGAAAAGCGTCAATACTGGATCAAAACACTTGATCTCTCAAGTGATTGAAGAAGTGGAAGACATCTTTATCGGTTTGGGTTATACCGTCAAAGAAGGACCGGAAGTGGAATCGGACAAATACAACTTCGAAATGTTGAATTTACCCAAAGATCATCCCGCAAGAGATATGCAGGATTCTTTATATATCTCCGAAGAAACGTTGTTGCGAACTCACACATCACCGGTTCAGGTACGGAGCTTGCTTGAAAATAGCAACCAAGAACCGATGAAAATCATATGCCCCGGAAAAGTATACCGGAAAGACGACGATGACCAAACCCATTCGCATCAATTTACTCAAGTGGAAGCATTGGTTGTCGATGAGAAAGCAAACTTGGCGGATTTGAAAGGGACTTTACTGTTCGTGGCGCAGAAGTTGTTCGGCGAAGAACGTGAAATCCGATTAAGACCTTCCTATTTTCCATTTACCGAACCAAGCGTAGAGGTCGATGTAAGTTGTTACAAATGTGGCGGTGTGGGATGCAGTATGTGCGGAAACACCGGCTGGATCGAAATCTTAGGTGCAGGCATGGTGAATAACAATGTTCTTCGTGATGCTGGATACGATCCAAATCGATTCCAAGGTTTTGCTTTGGGAATGGGAGTTGAACGAATCGCCATTTTGAAACACGGAGTGGATGATATCCGAGCATTCTATACAAATGATCTTCGCTTCAACAAGCAGTTTAGGGGGAAGTAAGATGAAAGTATCAATGAAATGGTTGAACGAATATGTCGACCTGAATCAAGATTATAAACAATTGGAAGAAGCATTCAATTTGAAAAGTCAGGAAGTTGCTGGACTTTACCGGTTGGTCGATATCGAGGGACTCGTCATCGGTCATGTTTTGACTTGTGTCAAACATCCGGAAGCAGATAAACTGAGTGTGACCACTGTCGACGTCGGTGACGAAGTTCTGCAAATCATCTGCGGCGCACCAAATGTCGCTGCCGGACAGAAAGTGATCGTTTCCAAAGTCGGAGTCACGTTGCCGGGAGATTTCAAAATCAAAAAAGCAAAGATTCGCGGAATCGAATCCAATGGAATGATTTGTTCGCTGGAAGAACTTGGAGTCAAAGAATTCGATTCTGAAGAAACCGGAATCTATGTTTTGGGTGATGATGCCGAAGTTGGCAAGGATCCACTTGCATATCTCGATCTGGATGATACCGTATTGGATTTGGATTTGACCGCAAACCGTCCGGATTTATTATCTATGGAAGGGGTCGGTTATGACAGTGCCTGTATGTTAGATTTGGAACTGCATACTCGAAAACATCATTATCCAAAACGAAAAGAAGAAAACAATTTTTCTGTCTTCACCGACACGAAAGACTGTAAAGCATATTACGCACAAATCATCGACAATGTTACCATCAAACCGAGCCCGGCTTGGCTGAAGTCGAGATTGCTGGCAGCTGGTGTAAGACCGATCAACAACGTTGTCGATATTTCCAATTATGTGATGTTGGAATATGGGCAACCACTTCATGCATTCGATTACAATCGTATCGAATCAGATCAAATCATTGTCAGACACGCAAAAGCGGGAGAAACAATCCAGACATTGGATAATCAGAAACGTGACTTGTTGGAATATGATCTGGTCATCACCGATGGATCAAAGCCAATTGCGCTTGCAGGAGTCATGGGAGGGTATGATACGGAAGTAGAGAACGATACAACAAAAATCTTATTGGAATCCGCTTATTTCGACCCGACTTGTATTCGCAAGACATCCAAACGCTTGGACCTGAAAAGTGAAGCCTCATCCCGTTTTGAAAAAGGTGTCGATCCGAATAAGATAGTCAAGGCTATGGATTACGCAACCGAATTGTTCATTGAACTTGCTGGCGGTGAAGTAGTTGGAGATTACAGTTTCTTCGATAACACTCAGAAGGAACCGACTCGAATTGAACTTGGCTTGGAAAAATTGA
The DNA here is from genome assembly GCA_016935815.1 of Bacilli bacterium. GTDB lineage: Bacteria > Bacillota_I > Bacilli_A > Izemoplasmatales > Hujiaoplasmataceae > 4572-104. Next base: position 57,499 of record JAFGQH010000079.1, read on the forward strand.
TTGGCACAACTGGACACGCCTTTACAATCCAAGAAGTTGAATCCATCTTGAAGCGACTTCGTTTTGATTTCCAAAGGCATGGAGATAATTTCGAAATCGATGTGCCGACAAGACGACAGAATATGTATGGATATCAAGATATCGTAGAGGAAATTGTACGGATCTACGGTTATGACAAGATTCCGATTTCCATTCCGGTCGTACCAACTTCGGGATACCTGACGAAAAAGCAACGCCTGAGAAGAACGGTTCGCGAGTACTTCGTTAACAATGCATTCAACGAAACCATCACTTATTCTTTGGTTTCAGAAGCCGAAGCAATCGAGTTCGACAAACAAAGCGCTCCAGTGGTGACTATCATGAATCCTTTGAACAAAGAAAAAGGAACCTTGCGCCACTCGTTATTGCCTTCCTTGCTCAATATCCTACAATACAACAAAGCTAGAAAGTTGGATGATATCTTCTTGTTTGAGCTGGGAAGAGCATATCATGAAAACCATGAGATCGAATTACTATCAGGTCTAATGACCGGAATCTATTCGTCCACCTTATGGCAGGGTAAAAAGGAAGTTGCAGACTTCTACCTTTTGAAAGGGATATTGGAATCTCTTTTAGCGAAATTGCATTTGGAAAATCACGAAATCAAAAAAGCGGAAAACCCTTTGCCTTCGATGCATCCGGGGATGACTGCAAATCTATACATCAATGGCATATACATTGGATTCCTAGGGAAACTTCATCCACAGAAAGAAATGGATTTGGGGATAGACAAGACCTTTGTATTCGAATTTGATTTCGATCAATTAGCAGAACAATACAATCCGAATCTGGTGATGCAAGCTATTCCAAAATATCCGAGTGTATCAAGAGATTTGGCTTTGGTAGTCGATCGGGATCTTCCGGCTGACAAATTAATAGCGGAAGTGAAAGTGGCTGGGAAGAAGACGCTTAAGGATGTTTCCATTTTTGATTTGTATCAGGGCGAAAAATTGGATGCAAACAAGAAATCCATCGCATTGTCTTTGGTTCTCCAGAATCCAGATAAGACTTTGGAAAGCACCGAAGTGGACACCGTTATCGAACGAATTCTAAAACATCTAGATAAGACATTAGAAGCGAAAATAAGATAATGAAAAGAGGTTGGTTGAGAGTTGATTTGATTCACTCATAACCAACCTTTTTATATACTTTTTACAACGATTGATATCGGAATATGATATAATCATATTGTTTATATGCATTTGGGAGGGTTGGAATGAATCATATCATCGAAGTAAATGGTTTGAAGAAGAATTACGGACCTATAGAAGCTGTCAAAGGAATCGACTTCTATGTGGAAGAAGGTTCGTTGTTTGCTTTTCTAGGCCCGAATGGTGCAGGTAAAAGTACCACGATCAATATTTTGTCGACATTACTCACGAATGATGCAGGATCTGTTGTTGTAAATGGGAATGTCTTGGGGGATAACGACGACTCGATTCGAAAATCGATCGGAATCGTGTTCCAAGACAGCGTCTTGGATCCATTGCTTTCTGTCCATGAAAACTTAGAAACAAGAGGGAGTTTTTATGGTTTGGATTATAAAACTTTGCAAAAACGGATTGAAATCGCATTGGAAGTCACGGGAATCACAGATTTGGCTAAGCGAAAATATGGAAGTTTATCCGGAGGCCAGAGACGAAGGACTGATATCGCAAGAGCGTTGATCCATCAACCAAGGATTTTGTTTTTGGATGAACCGACAACCGGATTGGATCCGCAAACCAGAAGAAACGTCTGGGAAACCATCAAACAATTGCAAGCATCTGAGAATATGACGGTATTTTTAACGACTCATTACATGGAAGAAGCCGAAGAAGCCGGATATGTCGTCATCATCGATGAAGGAGTGATTGCCGCAAAAGGAACACCTACCGAGCTAAAAGATCAATTCTCGCATGATTCCTTGCGAGTCAAAGCAATTGATGATGTTAAGATGGACAAATACATCAAATTGAAAAAACTCAGCTATGTCAAACGAAATGATTTGTACATCATACAATTGGATTCAACCTTGGATAGCATTTCCATTTTGAATGATGTTTCAGATAACTTGTCTTCTTTCCAAGTATTCAATGGAACTTTGGATGATGCCTTCATCGAAGTGACCGGAAAGGAGATAAGAGAATGATATTATCTCTTGTAAAACGAAATCTGAAACTGTATTTCCGTGATAAAGCGTCTGTTTTCTTCTCAATGCTTGGTGTGATAATCATCATTGGCCTTTATGCTGCATTTCTAGGAGATATGATGGTCAGTTACGCTGAAAGAGAGTTTTCCGGTTCCGGGATTAATGTCAGGTTTTTGATGGACAGTTGGATCATGGCGGGAGTAGTGATCGTAGCGACGATCACAACGACGCTTGGGTCGTATGGTATTGCCGTGACCGATAACGCTTCGAAAATCATTTTTGATTTTAAAGTATCTCCCATCAAACGCTCGACTATTGTACTCAGTTATCTAATCAGTGCATTCTTTGTCGGCTTGATCATGAGTCTGGTCTCGCTGACCGTAGGAGAATTATATATTAAGTTATCCGGTGGAGAGTTGTTGAGTTTCCTAGGGTTTTTGAAAACGCTGGGAATCATCGTATTATCGGTTATGATGAATGCTTCCATTTCTTTCTTCATCATCACGTTCATCAAGAGCAACAATGCATTCGGCGCTGTCAACACGGTCTTTGGATCTGTAATCGGATTCTTGATGGGTGTTTATATCCCGATCGGGAATCTACCGCTAGGTTTGCAAACCATCATCAAATTTGTGCCATTCTCTCATCCGGCAGTGTTACTGCGACAAGTGATGATGTCTGAAGCTGTAAACTTGGAGTATATGCCAAGAGAATTCATTTTGTTCAGTGGAATCCATTATGAGTGGAATGGGGAGTTTATGTCCAATTTCATTCATATCGGATATATTTTAATTATAACCGTGGTCTTCTTCCTATTGGGAGTATTGACCATGTCAAGAAAGAGGAAACAATAGTACATGCGAAATTTTTATGATGTCACAATAACTGAATTACAGGATATTCTGGTCAGGTCCGGACAAAAAGCCTACAATGCAGACCAAATCTTCAAATGGGTCTATGAATTGAAGGTGTTTGATTTTGGCCAGATGACGAATATCTCGAAAGCTCTTCGCGAGCAATTGGCTGAAATGTTTATCATCAAGGAACTTGAGATACATACGGTTCAGGAGTCGAGTGATGGAACCGTCAAATATTTATTTAAACTCGATGACGAAAGCTTGATTGAAACCGTACTTATGAGAAATGATTACGGTACAAGTGTGTGTGTAACCTCACAGGTTGGTTGTAACATGGGATGCAGTTTTTGTGCTTCTGGATTGATCAAGAAAGCAAGGGACCTATCCGTATATGAATTGGTCAGCCAAATCACATCGGTGGAGCAGCATCTAAGCATTCGAATTACCAATGTGGTTGTGATGGGCACAGGTGAACCATTTGATAATTACGACAATGTGATGGATTTCATCCGCATCATCAATTACAAACAAGGACTGCAAATCGGGTCCAGACATATCACTGTGTCTACTTGCGGTATCGTTCCGAAAATCTATCAATACGCCAAAGAAACAATCAAAACGAATCTAGCGATATCATTGCATGCAGCAAACAACGAACTACGCAATCAGTTGATGCCCATCAACAAAGCTTATCCGATCGAAGCCGTACTGGACGCATGCAAGACCTACTTTGATATGACCGGAAGACGAATCACATTCGAATATATTCTCTTAAAAGGTGTGAATGACAATCTTGACCAAGCCGATGAACTCAGTGATTTGATTCGCGGAATCAATTGTTACGTCAATCTGATTCCTTACAATCCGGTACTCGAATTCAAATACCAGAAAACCGACATTTCACGGGCAAATGAGTTCCATCAGAGATTGCTGAAACGAGGGATAAACGCGATTTTAAGAAGAGAACAAGGGTCTGATATCGACGCTGCCTGCGGGCAATTGAGATACAAGAAAGAAAACGCTATCTGACCGAAAACAGTTTGCTTTTTACCTTGGTAAATGGTACAATATGAATGATAATTTTAGACATGAGAAAAAGGTGAAATCGAAATGAAAGAAATAAAAAAAATCGCCTTGTTGACAGGCGGCGGAGACTGTTCTGGTTTGAACGCAGTCATCCGTGCAATCGTCAAATCTGCAATCTTGAAATACAATTATGAAGTGATTGGATTCAAGGGCGGATATCATGGATTATATACGGATGATTATATCAAAATGGACCTTCAAACGATATCCGGTATATTCCATCAAGGTGGGACTATCCTCAAGATGTCCAACAAAGACAATTTGTTCAAATACAAAATGACAGATGAAAATGGAAAAGTAGTATACAAAGATGTATCCGACATTGCCATTGCCAATTTAAAAAAACACAATATTGATGCACTGATTATCATCGGTGGAGATGGGACGCTGACTTCCGCAAGAGACTTCGCTCGCAAAGGTATCAACGTTGTGGGTATTCCGAAAACCATTGACAATGATGTTCCGGCAACCGAAATCACATTCGGTTACCGTACCGCACTGGATCATATCATGTTGAGTTTGGATGCGCTCCATACCACTGCTTATTCGCATGATCGCGTCATGATTTTGGAAGTCATGGGAAGAAATGCAGGTTGGTTGGCTCTGGAAGGCGGAATCGCAGGTTCTGCCGATGTTATCTTGATTCCTGAGATCCCTTATGACATTAATACCGTTGCACAAACAATATTCGATCGTTACAACAGAGGATCCAAGTTCACAATCATCTGTGTTTCCGAAGGTGCGAAACCTCTCGGAGGAGATGTAACAATCAAAGCGATCGACAAAGATAGTCCTGACTCCGTCAAACTTGGAGGAATTGGAGATCTGCTTGCAAGACAACTGGACAAGATCATCAAACCTGTTACAGGTCAAGATATTCGTGTCACCACTTTGGGGTATATCCAACGTGGTGGTGTCACTAATACATATGACCGTGTTTTGGGTACCAAATACGGATCCTATGCCGTTGAGATGATTGCCAACAACGAATTCGGTCGCATGGTCGTCATTCGCAATGCAAGAATGGATTCTGTCCGTATTGAAGAAGTTGTGGGTTCCGGTCAAACTGGACAAACAAGTACCGGTGGAGCGAGAATTGTTAATCCTCACGGAGACTTGGTCAACGCAGCCAAAGATATCGGAATCACTTTTGGAGAATAAAAAATCAATATAAGATTGAATAAGGAGGATACTATGGAATTAAAGGGAAGTAAAACTGAAAAGAACCTACAAGAAGCATTTGCTGGAGAGTCGATGGCTAGAAACAAGTATACTTACTACGCGTCTCAAGCAAAGAAAGAAGGATATTTGGAAATTTCCGATTTCTTCTTGGAAACTGCTGGAAATGAAAAAGAACATGCAGAAATTTGGTTTAAACTGCTTCATGACGGAGGTGTACCTGTAACAACAGAGAACCTCAAAGATGGCGCTGCCGGCGAACATTACGAATGGACAGAAATGTACAAAGGGTTCGCGGAAACAGCAAAAGAAGAGGGGTTCACAAAAATTGCCTTCTTGTTTGAAAAAGTAGCCGCAATCGAAAAAAGACATGAAGAGCGTTATCTGAAATTGTTGGCTCGTTTGGAAGGAGACCTTGTATTCAGCTCCGAAAACGACGAACAGATTTGGATTTGCACAAACTGCGGTCATATCCATGTAGGAAAGAAAGCTCCGAAACTTTGTCCGGTATGTGATCATCCACAATCATATTTCCGCAGACATGTGGAGACAATTTAGCATTATTGAAGGCGAAAGCCTTCTTTTTTTTGTTTTTTTGATATAATATAGATACATAGTTTTATTATTGGAGGTATTTTTTGAAACAAGGTAGAATTATCAAACTGGTGGGTGGTCATTACACGGTCCAGGATGAAGCAAAGCAGACCTATGATCTCAAGCCATTAGGTGTGTTTCGTCATCGAAATATTTCTCCCAAAGTTGGAGATATCGTTGATTTTGATGAAAACAATATTGTCGAAGTCCATGAACGTGTGAATGAATTGTATCGACCAATGATTGCGAATGTCGATCAGGTGTTGATTGTCACTTCCGCAAAACGTCCAAATTTCAGTTTTCTATTACTAGACAAGTTTTTGGCAATGATCGAGGCTTTCAACATTGCACCTGTTATTATCGTATCCAAAATCGATTTGATGGACACAAAAGAACGAATGGATTTGGAACAGAAACTGGATTATTACAAGCAATACTTCCAAGTCATTTTTTACAGTTCAAAAACATTAGAAGGAATTCCAGAAATTCTAGTGGCAACGACTGACAAGGTCAATGTTCTAGCAGGCCAGACCGGTGCAGGGAAGTCATCTTTACTAAATGCGATTCAACCAGATTTGGATTTGGAGACGGATGAGATTTCCAATGCCCTAGGCCGAGGAAAACATACGACAAGACATGTTGAAATTTTTGAATTTGGTCATGGATACATCGCGGATACTCCTGGTTTCTCAAAATTGGAATTCATCGATTTCCAAGCCGATCAGTTGCGATTTTACTATCCTGATTTCTTCGCGAAAAGCAGTTCATGCAAGTTCTATGAATGTACCCACACCCATGAACCGGGTTGTGAAATCAAGCGGCTTGTTTCCACTGGAGAAATACCGGAATTTCGTTATGATAATTATGTTTCCATGTATCATGAGATTTTGCAGATAAAACCAAAGTACAGGAGGGATGACAAATGATATGTTCTCCATCGTTCTTAAGTTGTGATTTTGATCGATTGGAATCAGAAATCCGCTCGGTTTCCAATGCTAAATGGTTGCACTTTGACGTCATGGACGGAAAATTTGTTACCAATACCACATATGACCATACCATGCTGAAACAAATCCAGGCTTATTCCAATCAGTTTTTTGATTGCCATTTGATGATTGAAAAACCTTCGGAATTCATCCAAGATTATATCGAATCAGGGGCACATTCAATTACCTTTCACATAGAGGCGCAACCCAATCCGAAACAGTTGATCCAAACCTTGAAAGATCAGAATATCAAAGTTGGAATGTCGGTGAAACCAAATACCGATATTGCAACACTGGATCCTTATCTACCTGACCTCGATCTCATTTTGGTGATGAGTGTAGAACCCGGAAAAGGGGGGCAGAGATTCTTGCCAAGTGCCTTGGACAAGATTTCATATCTGAACCAAAAAAGAATGGAAAACGGATATCGTTATTTGATCGAAGTGGACGGAGGAATCAACTTGGACACTGCGAAATTGGTCGAAGACCATGGATGCGATGTCATCGTTGTTGGTTCTTTCCTGTTCAATCAGGATGATCGAAACGCTATGATTGAGGTGTTGGAAGATGTATGACAAAATTAAGATTTTCGTCGGACCGAATGATTATGACTTCGTGCATCTTTATTTTGAAGAGGCGAATGAATTTCTGATTGGAGTGGATTCAGGGTTAGAGTATTTATCTGATTATGGACGCAAAATAGACCTTGCAGTCGGGGATTTTGACTCGATTGATAAATCAAAATATGAATCAATCAAAGAAAAATGCAGTCAGATCATCACCTTGAATAAAGATAAGAAGATGACGGATCTGGCTTATACTTTGGATTATATCTATAATAATCTAGACTATAACAGTATTGAGGTATATGGAGGAATCAGCGGGCGTGTTGACCATTTTTTAGCCAATGTGAATCTGATCAAAAAGTATGACTTTTCGATGAGAGATAACAAGCATCATATATACATGCTGCGAAAAGGAAAGCATACGGTAAATAATTACAAAAAATATATATCATTCTTTGCTATCGAAGATTGTTATAATTTGAGTTTACGTGGATTCAAATTTGAATTGAACAACTATTATCTTTCGATGAATGATTCTCTCTGCGTTTCCAATGAAGGCGAAGGAGAAATCGAGTTCACAAAAGGAAAAGTTCTTTTGATATCCACTGATGACTGAGAGTACACGATATTATCACAAGAACTAAGTATACTGTAACAAGGATAGAATTACGAAGAGGTGAGTTAGATGAAAAAACTATATATATTCCTGATGTTATTGATTGCGACGGGATTGCTTGCAGGATGCACCGGTTTGTTTGAAACTACCGAAGCTACCACGATGACTTTTCTAACGAGTAGAAGTTCCTCTACTACGACTAGCAATACCATTAATAAGGATTTGATCTTGTCCGATATCTACGAACATCTGTATGAGGATTTGTACGATGACGTCAAACAAGAAGTAATCGATAGTATCTCCGAAGAGCGCTTTGATGAGATTTACGCTCAAATTTTGGCTGAAATCGTATCAAAGATCGATTCTGGTGATATAACGGTTTCTTCAGAAACGATTGTTGACATGATTCATGCCGTGGAAGCGAATGCCGCAAAATCAGTTATTGGAGTTAGCAATCTAAATGAAAACGGTGTAATTACAGCTGTGGGTTCTGGAGTGATTTACAAGCATGTTGGGAATACGTATTATGTCGTAACGAATAATCACGTTGTTGAAGATGGAACCTCTTATCAAATCCGTTTTGAAGACGGATCTACGATTGGGGCTGTGTTAAGAGGCGTGGATTCTTTGGTTGATTTAGCTGTCCTCTATTTCATATCCGATGATGAGTATCAAGTATCTGATTTTGCAGATTCTGATCTTGTTGAAAAAGGTGACATTGTCTTAGCGGTAGGAAATCCAAAGGGTTATGATTTCTACAATTCCATGACAATGGGTATTGTTTCCGGTTTGGATCGGTTTTTCGATATCGATGGTGATGGAGTCAATGATATGTTTGTCAACTATATCCAACACGATGCAGCCATCAACTCGGGTAACAGTGGTGGAGCATTGTTCGATATCAATGGGGATATTATAGGGATCAATGTTATCAAGTTCTCCGCAACCGATATCGAAGGTATGGGATTTGCCATTCCAAGCAATCTAACAAGCGCTATTTGTAGCGATATTGAAGAATATGGATACTCTTTGCAGAAACCAGTATTAGGGATTCAGTTCGTGGAATTGACAACCAGTTCTCAAACCTATTTTACAACCAATGAAATCACAATTCCTGACGAGGTCACCTATGGTTTTTATGTGATATCAGTCGTTGTCGGTGCTTCTTTGGATGGATATGTCCAACCAGGTGATTTCATCACGCAAATCGGCGGAATCAATTTGACATCAAGTGAAGATTTTGTCTATTATTTCCAGCAATACAAAGTGGGGGATATTATATCTATCACCTTGTATCGTGATGGAGGATTTATTACGATAGACAATATCGAACTTCTCGCCATGGTGGAGTAGAACCATGAAACGAGTATTGATATTGTCGGTATTGCTCTTGTTCATCACGATAGGAGTTGCAATCAATCAGGTCAAAGGAACCGATGCGACATCCCTATCAACGCAAGACAGTACTACGACAACCGCATTGTTTCAAACTTACTACAACGGAGAATATTATTATTATACAGACTATCAGGATTTGATCAGTCAAATCTATGATGATGTCTATCAACAGGTATATGACGAGATGTTCACTGCCATAATGGCAGAAGTGGACAACTCATTCTATGAAGATATCTATACTCAAGTAGAAAATAATCTTGCGAATATTTTGACAGAGGAACAAATCCAAGTATATCTAGCCGATTTTGAAACGCAGATCCATGCGGTTTTGGAACACGCAGCAAATTCTGTATTTGGGGTTTCATCCAACAATCCAGATACGGGTTTAGCCGTTGGATCCGGCGCTGTAATACGTTATGTGAGCACGGTTCATAAATATTATCTTCTGACCAATTATCATGTGGTTGAAAACTATCTATCCTATGTGAAAAACTATCCAGACAAAGCTGGGGACGCCAGTGTATATGTTGTATTTCCAGATGGATCCCAACGACGAGCAGTCGTCTTAGGCTATGACACCGAAGTGGATTTGGCAGTGTTGACATTCGATTCCACCGGACTTGATTATGTGGAAGTATCCACATTTGCGGATACAGTGGATATCAACGTCAGCGATTTTGTCTTAGCAGTAGGAAACCCTTTGGGCTATGATTTCTACAATTCCGCTACACTAGGCATTATATCTGGACTGAATCGGAAAGTTGATTTGGATCGATATGTGGATTATGTCCAACACGATGCAGAAATCAATGGCGGTAACAGTGGAGGACCGATTTATAATTTAAATGGAGAAATCGTAGGAATCAATGTTTCCAAATTGGCAACCATTGACATCGAAGGAATCGGTTTTGCGATTCCAGTCGACATCGTTCAACGTGTACTAAGTAGAATCTACGATTATGATCTTCTGAATCATACTATCATGCCAAGGCTCAATATCGGTTATACCATGGTGGAAGATATCATAAAAAATAACAATATTGTTTTGTCTTCCTTTACCTACAATGGAACAACCTATACAGATGTTTCGATCGCTTTGCCATCTGGAGTAACGAATGGAGCATTTGTCACCAGTGTTGATGATTTTGGTTCTACCTATCAAAAAATCAATGTCGGTGACCTAATTGTCCGAGTTGGTTCTTTTGATATCACCGATAAGGAATCCTTCATACAATACGTTTATGACAACTATGAATGCGGGGATACGATCACTTTTTATTATTATGAATTTCAAGCGGTATCCAGTGGTTTTTCCGATACACTGAAAGTTGTAACCGTTACCTTGATATAAAAAGAAAAAGCAGAGCTTTCTCTGCTTTTGCTTCTTTTTTGGTAAAAACTAAGCTCTATTTACTTTTCCGCTTCTTAACGCTCTAGCAGAAACGTACACTTTTTTGATTGAACCATCTTCGTCGACAACTTTCACTTTTTGCAAATTCGCTTTCCATAATCTCTTTGTAGCGTGCATGGAATGGGACCGTTTGTTGCCGGACATGAATTTTTTACCTGTAACACTGCATTCTCTTGGCATAATATCACTCCGTTTCTGTTATATTTCAGCATACATTATTTTATCATATATTCAAAAAAATGCAAGGAAAAAAAACAGGAATTCACGGATAATACTTTGAAAATCAAACTTATTGCAATTTTCATGGGTATATGATATAATGCTATTGCTTTTTTTGAAACAGAAATTTAAGTCGAAATGCATCATATAAATCGAATTGAAAAAGGAGATATCTGCAATGTCAACACATCAAATTGATGGCAATTTATTTAAGAAAATCATTATCAATGGTAGTATCAGACTCAGAAATAACATGAATTATATCAACGATTTAAACGTGTTCCCTGTCCCGGACGGAGACACTGGATCGAATATGTCAGCAACCATGTCAGCCGGAGCGAAATCCATAGAAAACATGGAAGACGGATCCTCCATCAGCGAAGTTTCTAAAACGCTCGCAAGAGGAATGTTGATGGGAGCCAGAGGAAACTCTGGAGTTATCTTATCACAATTATTCAGCGGTGTGGCTAAGGGATTCAAAGAATATGAAGTCGCAGACCCTGAAGTCTTCGCCAACGCATTGCGCCACGGTGTAGAGCAAGCTTATGCAGCCGTGATCAATCCGGTAGAAGGTACCATCCTGACTGTTTCTCGTGAAGCAGCCGACAAAGCCGTTTCTGTTGCACATTCTGTAGCTGATTACGAACAATTGTTTGTGGAATACATTGAAGAATTAGAAGCCTCCTTACAAAGAACACCTGATTTGCTGCCGATTCTAAAAGAAGTCGGCGTCATCGATTCTGGTGCCGCTGGATTCATTGAAGTGATCAAAGGGATGCAAGATGCATTGAATGGCAAATTGTATGAATTGAAAAAAGATGACAGCGAATACAAAGTCAATCTTACTAATATCCAACACACTGCAGGTGAAGATTTCGGATATTGTACCGAATTCATCATGCAAATCGAAAAGATGAACGAATTCAATCAACATGAATTCACAGAGATGATTCAACCATTAGGAGATTCTCTCGTTGTTGTACAAGATGAGAACATCCTGAAAGTTCACATCCACACCAAAACACCTGGTGATGCTTTGAATCTTGCTCAACATTACGGATTCTTCATCAATACGAAAATCGAAAATATGAACTTGCAACATACAGAAGTACTGATCCATCAGACCGAGGACCATCAAGACGAATGTGAATGTGGTCATGATCATTCCCACAGTATCGCTCCGGCTATGAAGAAGAAATATGCTTTGGTAGCGGTTGTAAACGGAACCGGCCTTAAGGAGACATTCATTGAAATGGGATGTGACTACATCATCGAAGGTGGTCAAACCATGAATCCATCGGTAGAAGATTTTGTCACAGCGATTGGAAAAATCAACGCGGATCACATTATCGTCATCCCGAACAACAAGAATGTTCTGTTATCTGCTCAGACAGCTGCGGAAATAATCGAAGACAAAGATGTACGCGTCTTAGAAGCAAAAACCATTTCTCAAGGATATGCAGGGTTAACCATGTTCGATGCGACTCAAAGCATTGATGAGAATTTGGAAGAAATGACAGATTATATCTGCAATGTCAAGACCGGAGAAGTCACTTACGCAGTTCGCGATTCCGTCTATAACGGAGTTGAAATCAAAAAAGATCATTTTATGGGCATCGTGAATGGTAAGATCCTTACCAGCAACGAAACCAGATTGCAAACCTGTGAGCATATCTTAAGCGAGATGGTGGATGATAGAACCGAAATCGTAACGATCATGTACGGGACCGATGTCACAGATGATGAAGTAGCAGAATTGGAAGATCATTTGAATGAAAGATACTCTGTAGAAGTAGAAGTCATCGCCGGTGGTCAAGATATCTATTCTTATATTCTGACAGTCGAATAGAAAACCTTAGGGGGTATTGTATGATACCCCTTTTTTTTATATAATAATATGTGGAATTCGGAGCTTGGAATGAACGAACTGAAACAAATCAAAGGCATTGGTCCTAAGACCGTTGAAAAATTGAAAAACGCGGGAATCCAGACAACAGAAGATCTGTTGTTGCGTTTTCCTTTACGCTATGAAACCCATGCATTCAATACCTTTGAGGAGATTGCTTTGGAAACGGAATTGACACTCTCTGTCAAAGTCACAAAAGCGCCGAAGATCTTCCTTATTCGAAAGAATCTTGACAAATTGAGTGTAGAAGTCGAAATCAATCAGATGTTCTTTCATGTCCATATCTTCAATCGTAGGTTTTTATCGAATGCGCTAAAATCGGGAACAGAGATTGTGATCACGGGAAGATTCATCAAAAACCTTTCCAATTTTACCGCAAGCAACATCGTTCTGTTAAAAAACTTCAGACCAGGTATCCAGCCGATTTATGGAATCGAAGATATTAATGACAAGACCTTGAACAAAGCCATTCGTTCCCTCTTGGAACACGATCCAGATCTAACAGAGACGATACCTTCCGATTTGTTACAGAAGCATCAGATACCCCATATCAACGATTTGATCGTAAAAATCCATCTTCCTGAACAGGAAGAAGACATATTGCAATCCAGAAAACGAATCATTTATGAAGAATTGTTAGATTTCGCTCTCAGAATCGAATCACTCAAAAAGTTGAACCAAAACATTCTAACGAAAAAGAAACAATATGATATCAATCTGGTTAGAGGCTTCATCGCAACATTGCCATTTGAATTGACCGAAGATCAGAAGCAAGCAACCAATGAAATCTTTATGGATCTCAAAAACGACCATCAGATGAATCGCCTTCTTCAAGGAGACGTCGGCTCCGGAAAAACCATTGTTTCAGTGATTGCCAGTTTGGCTGTGGTCACGGCCGGATTCCAAGTTGCAATCATGGCCCCAACACTGGTTCTGGCAAAACAACATTATGAGGCATTCAAACAATATCTGGAACCTTATGAGATTAGAATCGGTTTATTGGTTTCAGAACTTTCGAATTCGGAACGAGGGAACATCATCGATGATATCCGAACCAATCGTATCAAGATCATCATTGGTACTCACAGTCTGATTCAAGAAGACGTGGATTTTCATAATCTTGGATTCCTAGTAATTGATGAGCAACATCGTTTCGGTGTAGCACAAAGGAAAGAACTGCGTAGAAAAGGTGCCACTCCGGACATTTTGCTGATGAGTGCTACCCCGATTCCAAGAACATTGGCAATTTCAATTTATAAAGATATCGATGTTTCCTTTATCAAGGAAAAACCATCTGGAAGAAAAGAAATCAAAACAAAGATCATCGAATATGAACGATTGAACGATGTCTTAAAAAGCGTGAAAAATCAACTGATTCAGGGACATCAAGCATATATCATATGTCCGAAAATTGAAGAATCCGACGTATCCAACAAAGTATCCGTAGAAGAAATGGCTGATATCATTCAAAATACTTTAGGAAAAGAATTTGAGTATGGTGTACTACATGGCAAAATGACTGATTATGAGAAAAACCAAATACTCACTCAATTCTACTCCAATCAAACCAAAATCCTAATTTCAACCACAGTTGTGGAAGTCGGGGTAAACGTCAAGAATGCAACATGCATGGTGATATTGAACGCAGACACTTTTGGGTTAGCCCAACTTCACCAGCTTCGTGGACGTATCGGTAGAGATATGCACCAGAGTTTTTGTTATCTGATAGTGGATGATCTGAGTTTAGCGAAAGAGCGATTATCAATCCTCGAACAGACCACAGATGGATTCTTGATCAGCGAATATGATTTGTCTCTTCGAGGACCAGGAGAAGTGTTTGGCAGAGTGCAATCCGGGATCCCGACATTCAAGATGGCAAACCTGATCAAAGATGAAGAAATTCTACAAGCAGCACTGGTGGATGCAGCTGTGATTGTAAGTCGTAATGACGAACGATCCGTACGACTGACAAAGAAAGCAATAAAAGCAATTGAATCTTATCATTTGGACTGAATTGTGATATACTAATTTAATATAGAGGTGGGGAACATGTATCGAATAGCAGTAGACGCCATGGGTGGAGATTACGCACCGAAAGAGCAAATCCAAGGAGCCATGTTGGCGATTAAGAATATACCGGATATCGAAATCATACTGTATGGAGATAAAGAGAAAATCAAAGAATATCTGACAAACGATGAGCGGATAAAAATTGTCCACGCGCCTTTTGTCATCCCAATGGGAGAACACGATCCAATCCATGCAATAAAAGCCAATAAGGAAACGTCATCGATGGCCAGAGCATTAGCAAGTTTGCGGAGTGATGAAGCGGATGCTGTCGTATCCAGCGGAGCGACTCAAGCATTGATAGCCGGAGCACATATTCTCGTTCGAAGAATGAAGGGATTCAAACGCACTGCAATCGCTCCTGTCATTCCTTCAGTATCTGGAAAACCAACTATTTTGTTGGATGCCGGAGGCAATCTGACGATACGTCCGGAATACATGCTCCAACAAGCATATTTCGCTAAAATCTATGCTCAGGAAGTATTACATATCGAAGATCCCGTTGTGGGTCTGATCAACATCGGAACCGAAGAAGGCAAAGGTAGAGAGTTTGATAATGAAGTCTATCAATTATTCAAAGAGACTGATTTATTCAAATTCTATGGAAACATCGAACCAAAGGTCTGTCTGGATCCTCCTTGCGATATCATGATCAGTGATGGATTTACTGCCAATATCGTCATGAAAACGATTGAAGGTACTGCAAAAGGAATGGGAAAAATCCTAAAAGCGAACCTTACTAGCAGCTTTATCGGGAAAATCGGTGCTTTGCTAGCTAAGAAAAATCTTGATAAATTCAAAACAGCGATGTCTGCAGAAGAAATCGGTGGGGCTGTCATCTTCGGATTATATAAACCGGTCATCAAGGCACAAGGGGCGTCCAAAGTCTACGGATTCTACAATGGAATCCGTCAAGCCGCAAACATCTGCCGCGCAGGTGTTTGGGACAAGGTCAGCGATTATTTGGAATCTCAAAAGGGTGATGAAGATGAATAATCAAATTCGAGAATTGGAATCCTATTTCAATTTGAAATTCAATGATTTTTCGTTGTTGATTCGAGCTATGACTCATTCATCATTTGCAAACGAAAACAATACCGCAAGCAATGAAAGACTCGAGTTTGTCGGCGATGCCGTACTCGATCTGGCAGTTGCCAAGTTTCTGTTCAATAGTCTCTCCGAAGCGGAAGGTGTTCTGACCAAGAAACGCGCACAGGAAGTTTGCGAACAGTCCTTATACGAATATGCGAAAAGCATTGATTTAGGCAAATATCTCTTGCTTGGAAAAGGAGAAGAGATGTCCGGCGGTCGCGAGAAGCCTGCTTTGCTTGCGGATGCATTCGAAGCGTTACTCGGAGCTGTTTTTATGGACAAAGGATTTCTGGAAACCTATAAGGTTTTGGATAAAGTTGTCTTTCCGGTCATCAAGAAAAATCTCAATTCAGAAGATAAGGATTACAAAAGCAAACTGCAGGAATTGGTTCAATCCGACAAACGAACATTGGAATATGTCATCATATCGGAAACCGGTCCTGCACACGATAAAGAATTTAAAGCCAGAGTCTATATGGATGAAAATATCATCATGGGCGAAGGCGTTGGGAAATCAAAAAAAGAAGCAGAACAAAACGCCGCTATGGCAACTCTGGAGAAACTAGCCAGACAGTAAGGAGAATAACTATCAAAAGTCAAGGGAAAATGTAAACCATGACAAAAAGCCTTCAGAAGAAGGGAATTGACAAATATGAGTAAGT
>JAFGQH010000009.1 GCA_016935815.1 Bacilli bacterium
CGAGAAGACAAGGAATAAAATCGCAAGTCCTAGAAGGCCCAATAGATGTTTGCTACCAAACAATGGGGCAGTCAATGTAGTCATTAAATTTCACCTCAAATACGTTTCGATTATATCATATTTTTTTTTGCTTTCCAATCTATTTTTGGACTCTCTTTATGTCATCGGTTACAGATTGGAAATCCTTCCGTTTCCAATTAATGAATCAAGAATGGTGAAAAATGCTGATTCTGCTTTGATTTTCTTGAAAGCAGTAGACATTTTATTCTATTTTTTCTATAATGAAGATAATTTTTACACAAAGGGGGAACCAATGAAAAGAATACTTACAACTGCGCTTCTTGTTTTTTTATCCTTCGTTTTCATTGCTTGTGAGACGACAACGATATCCACCACTCAAGCAACATCGAATTATGTACCAGTAACCAATATTGATATTGAAGCCGATATCTACGAGCCGTGTCAAGGAACTATCATTTCATTTACTGTCACAGTATATCCATCCAATGCTACCAACCAGAATTATACGATTACGATCAATCCGACATATATGTTAAGTTTTGTGTCAGGATCGAATTCAATGCAAGTAGAGGTTGTGGCAGAAGGAACAAGTGGTGAAATTACGGAAAACATGGTCACTGTAACTAGCTCAGATAATACTAGTATTACAGATACTTTGAAAATATATGTTTATCCTGCTTCATCAACTTCGCCTAGTTGCCAAGTGAACTAAGGGGATATCATTATGAAAAAATGGATCATATTCATATTCATTCTATCTTTTGGGTTTTTACTTGTGTCCTGCGAACCTCTGACAACATTGGATACAGTTAATAATGATATCAGCGCTACAAATGACGAGGATACAACAAAAATCACGAGTTCTGATACGAGCCTAACAACCGTAAATTCGTTGGATGATGATATTTCGGAAACGAACGATACAGACGATTTCACAAAAGATACAAGTATTTCCACAGCTTCTACAGCTACGCTGACCACAGATGGAAGCGGTGTGAATTAGATTAACTAGTAAAACATTACTACTTTGGGAGGAACGCACGAATGGGATACGGAATTTTGTTTGTAGTATTGGTGGTGTTTGCCTATTCCAATCTTTGGTTTGGTAAAGCAAAACCAAAAAAAATAGGAAATCGAATCCTGATTTCTGTCGTTTTTTTTGTTTTGTTTGGGTTTTTATTTTCTTGGGGATTTACGCCAAGAATGTCATTGTTCTATAATAAATTGACTTTATTTGGGCAGAATCAGTATGTAACAGATTATTTGATCGATGATTACGCAATCGTTGAATACGAAGACAAAGATGGAAATCTAAATTTCGTAATCTATAGCAAAATCTATGTTGGATACATGGAAGCAGATACCGGCATTGAATCGGTCATTTACTCAGTGAATTCTGAAGAGATAATCGCATACATGTTCTCAAATAAAGACGGAACCTCATTCATTGCTTTCAATAAATCTGTATTGAACAGCAATTATACTATGGATGTCTACGGAGCAACAGTTCCTGGAACCAGCCACAGGGACTCCTCATGGATTTGGTTTGAACTACCTGAAGTACCAGATCAAATCTCATCGGCAGGAGTGATTTATGAGATGATTACTACGGAATAAATTAATCCTAAAAATGCATTTTCAAAAAGCGACATAAGAGGAACGAAAATGGCAACCACATAACAGTGGTTGCCATTCTTTTTTGTAACCATTTTCATAAAAAAACGAGTGGATTTTTATCACTTTTTCGTCTATAATATTTAAGGTTTTGCATCCGAATAAAAAAAACTTGACACACCTAGATATGTAGTGTATAATTATAACGCTCTAATATATAGAAACAGTCAAGGTTGCGCGTCAACCTTATAAAAATGAGAAAAGCGCACCTCCCGGGTGTGTGGTAAGAAAGGAGGAAGATGCAATATGCCTACGATTAACCAATTAATCAAAAAAGGACGTCATGACAAGGTTAGAAAATCAAAGTCACCTCAGCTTAACATTGGGTACAATAGTCTGCAAAAGAAATACACTGATGTAAGCAGTCCTCAGAAACGTGGAGTCTGTGTCAGAGTCGCAACTATGACACCGAAGAAACCGAACTCAGCTTTGAGAAAATATGCTCGTGTTCGTTTATCGAACGGTGGGGAAGTGAACGCATATATTCCTGGTATTGGACATACCTTGCAAGAGCACAGTGTTGTGCTAATTCGTGGCGGTCGTGTCAAAGACCTGCCGGGTGTACGTTATCACATCGTCAGAGGAACATTGGATACGACAGCAGTGGACGGTAGAAAACAAAGCCGTTCGAAATACGGAGCGAAAAGACCGAAAAAATAATAATTTTAAAATACTAGAATTTGAAAGGAGGAAGTTATTATGCCTCGTAAAGGGAAAATCGTTAAAAGAGATGTCTTACCAGATCCAATATACAATTCAAAATTAGTTACAAAATTAATCAATAACATTATGTTAGATGGTAAAAAAAGTACAGCTCAGGGAATTCTCTACAACGCGTTTATACGAATTAGAGAAATCACTGGAAAAGAACCACTGGAAGTGTTCAATGAAGCATTAAACAACATCATGCCAGTGTTAGAAGTAAGAAGCCGCCGTATCGGTGGACAGAACTATCAAGTTCCTAGTGAAGTGAGACCAGATAGAAGAGTCACTTTAGGACTTCGTTGGTTAGTACAATATTCTCGTTCTAGAAATGAGAAGACAATGGATGAAAGATTGGCGAAAGAAATCGTCGATGCCTCCAATAACGTTGGATCATCCATCAAGAAAAAAGAAGATATGCACAGAATGGCCGAAGCGAACAGAGCTTTTGCACATTATCGATTTTAATTAGGAAAGGAACAAAGTTATGGCACGTGAATATAGTTTAGAAAACACACGTAATATCGGTATCATGGCACACATTGATGCTGGTAAAACCACAACAACCGAACGTGTCCTGTATCATACCGGGAAAATCCATAAAATGGGCGAAACACATGATGGCGCCTCACAAATGGACTGGATGGAGCAGGAACAGGAACGTGGAATTACGATTACTGCCGCAGCAACTACCGCTTTCTGGAAAAATCATAGAGTGAACATTATTGATACCCCAGGACATGTTGACTTCACTGTTGAAGTATCGAGATCATTACGCGTACTAGACGGTGCTGTAACGGTGTTAGATGCTCAAGCGGGAGTGGAGCCTCAGACAGAAACTGTCTGGCGCCAAGCAAACGAATATAAAGTACCAAGATTGGTATTTGCAAACAAAATGGATAAAATCGGAGCGGATTTCGCCGCAGCGATCGATTCCATCCACAATCGATTAGGAGAAAAAGCGGAAGCGATTCAATGGCCGATCGGAGCGGAGGATGATTTCTCCGGAATCATCGACCTTGTAACGATGAAAGCTTACCATTTCGATGGGGGAGCAGAAGAGAATTACGAAGAAATACCAATTCCTGCTGATTTAGCAGATGAAGCTGAAATGAGAAGACACACTCTCATCGAAGTGTTGGCAGATTATGATGAAGACTTGATGATGACCTACCTTGAAGGTGAAGAGATCCCAGTTGACTTGTTGAAACAAGCAATCCGGAAAGCAACACTCAGCGTTACGTTCTTCCCTGTTGTATGTGGTAGTGCATTCAAAAACAAAGGAGTCAAGTTCATTCTTGACGCAGTCATCGATTATCTTCCATCACCAGTCGAGGTTGCTCAAATCCATGGATTTGACAGCAACGACAAAGAAATAGAAATCATTCATGACGACAATAAAGATTTCGTCGCACTGGCTTTCAAAGTCATGACAGATCCATTTGTCGGTAGAGTAACCTTTTTCCGCGTGTATTCAGGAATCGCGAAAAAAGGATCCTACATCTATAACGCAACCAAAGGCAAAAAAGAACGATTGGGTCGAATCCTGCAAATGCATGCGAACTCTCGTACGGAAATCGAAGAAGTCTATTCCGGAGATATCGCAGCAGCAGTTGGCTTGAAAGATACCATTACAGGGGACACTTTATGTTCTGTCAACAAACATGTCGTTTTGGAATCCATGAAATTCCCGGAACCAGTTATCTCGGTCGCTATCGAACCGAAGACGAAAAAGGATCAGGAAAAAATGGGTGTCGCTTTGCAAAAGTTATCCGAGGAAGATCCTACTTTCCGTACTTATACGGACAAAGAAACCAGTCAAACAATCATTTCTGGTATGGGTGAACTCCACTTGGAAATCATCGTCGATCGCATGAAACGAGAATTCAAAGTGGAAGCTACAGTCGGAAATCCTCAAGTATCTTACAGAGAGACCATCCAATCCGAGGCGAACTGCGAAGGTAAATTCGTACGTCAGTCCGGTGGGCGTGGGCAATACGGGCATGTTTGGGTCAAATTCGAACCAAACCCTGGAAAAGGATACGAATTCATCGACAAAGTTGTCGGTGGGACCGTTCCAAGAGAATACATTTCAGTTGTTGATAAGGGAATCCAAGAATCCCTCGCAGGCGGAATCATTGCCGGTTATCCTTTGCTTGATCTCAAGGCAACCCTCTATGATGGATCCTATCACGAAGTCGACTCCAGTGAAATGGCATTCAAGATTGCTGCGTCTATCGCTTTGAAACAAGCAAAAGACAAATGTGATCCAGTCTTATTGGAACCGATCATGAGTGTCGATGTCGTAACACCTGATGATTACATCGGTAACGTCATTGGAGATTTGACCTCAAGAAGAGGAAGAATCGAATCACAAGAAATGTTGGGTAAAGCCCAAAAAGTATCTTCAAAAGTACCACTTTCGGAAATGTTTGGATATGCAACAGCATTGCGTTCTAATACACAAGGTAGAGCGACGCACACGATGCAATTTTCGCACTACGATCAATGTCCAAAATCAATATCCGAAGAAATCATCGCAAAACGCAATAATTAATCTTTTTGAATCAAAATAGAGAATGAATCGCAAAGATTTAATTATTGCAAAATATAAGATATTGTTATACAATAATATCGATAAACTAATGCTATTAGGCAAAAATAAGAAAAAATCATATAAAGGAGATTAGAAAAATGGCTAAAGCTAAATTTGAACGTACGAAACCGCACGTTAACATTGGTACAATCGGACACGTTGACCATGGAAAAACCACTTTGACAGCAGCTATTACCATGGTTTTAGCAAGAAACAACCCTAACATCGAAGTTAAAGACTATGCATCTATTGACTCTGCACCGGAAGAAAAAGCAAGAGGAATCACTATTAACACAGCTCACATCGAGTATGAAACAGACAGCCGTCACTATGCACACGTTGACTGCCCAGGACATGCCGACTATGTCAAGAACATGATTACTGGTGCCGCTCAAATGGACGGAGCAATCTTGGTTGTATCCGCAGCTGACGGAGCTATGCCTCAAACAAGAGAGCACATCTTATTGTCTCGCCAAGTTGGTGTTCCAAAAATCGTCGTATTCTTGAACAAAGCTGACATGGTTGATGATCCAGAATTGATCGAATTGGTTGAAATGGAAATTCGGGAATTGTTGGATGAATACAAATTCCCAGGAGATGAAACTCCAATCATCGTCGGATCCGCTTTGAAAGCATTGGAAGGCGATCCAGAAAACGAACAAAAAATCTTGGATTTGATGGCAGCTGTAGATGAATACATCCCGCTTCCTGAAAGACCAACTGACAAACCATTCATGATGCCTATCGAGGACGTATTCACAATCACTGGTCGTGGAACTGTTGTTACTGGTAGAGTTGATCGTGGAACAATCAAAGTCGGTGAACAAGTAGAAATCATCGGTATTAGAGAAACTAAGACTACTGTAGTAACAGGCGTCGAAATGTTCCGTAAATTGTTGGACTATGCACAAGCTGGAGACAACGTAGGTTTGTTGCTTCGTGGTGTTGCTAGAGACGACGTACAACGTGGACAAGTTATCGCTAAACCGAAATCAGTAACTCCTCATACGAAGTTTACTGCACAAGTTTACGTATTGTCACACGACGAAGGTGGACGTCACACTCCATTCTTCTCAAACTATCGTCCTCAATTCTATTTCACTACAACAGATATCACTGGTGTAATCCAATTGCCTCAAGGTGTTGAAATGGTTATGCCTGGTGACAACATTGAAATGGAAGTTGAATTGATCCATCCAATCGCATTGGAACAAGGAACTAAGTTCTCAATTCGTGAAGGTGGACACACTGTTGGTGCTGGTTCAGTCGTTACCATCATCGAATAGTATTTCGTATAAACAAAAATACCTTACTTGATTTCAAGTGAGGTTTTTTTATGCTATAAGATAGATAATCCAATGTTTTTTGTTGATAAATCTGTTATAATAAATTTACATGTAAAGAAGAAGAAAGGATATCAATATGAAGGTTTTAGTGACGGGAGCAAACGGATTTCTAGGAAGTCATGTTGTGCGCGCACTATTGGAAGCAAAATATGAAGTAAAAGCATTCATTTTAAACGGGACTTCCGAAAACAACCTAAAGGGACTTTCTTATGAGTCATATCATGGAAATCTCTTGCAATATGAAGATATCGAAAACGCACTGGATTCGTGTGATTGCTTAATCCATACGGCGGCAATCACCGACGTTTCTCCAGCTAGGAACCACATTTCATGGACCATCAATTATGATTTGGTGAAGCTGTTGACGAAAGCAGTGAAAAAGAAATCAATTCAGAAATACATTCACGTTGGAACCGCGAATTCTTTTGGCTTTGGGACGTTAGAACAACCGGGAACAGAAGAAAGTGAATTCAATTGTGGGAAGTATAAATTAGATTATATCGATTCCAAAAAAGCCGCTCAGGATTACCTGCTTGATGAAGTTAAGAACAATAAACTGCCAGTTGTGATTCTCAATCCTACCTTCATGATCGGAGAACTCGATTCCAAACCTGGATCTGGAGAGATGATTATTTCTGTAATTCAAAAAAAGGTACCTGGTTATTCCGCTGGTGGAAGATGTTTTGCTGCGGTGAAAGATGTTGCGAAGGCGTGTGTCAGCGCTTTGAAAAACGGGAGAACCGGAGAGTGTTATATCACAGGTGGAGTCAATTTGTGTTATAAGGATTTCTTCCATCTCGTGGCCAAGACAGCCAATGTTACTCCGCCAAAACTAAGAGTGTCGAAATTTCTTGCTATCACCATGGCAGGAATTCTAAAGTGTGTTTCTTGGATTACCCGGAAACCTCCGAAACTAAATTTAGCCATGGCTAAGATTTCCAGTGATGGGCATTATTATTCCTCTCAAAAAGCGATGGATGAGTTGGAATATAAGCTAACCGACCTTTCCCAAGCACTTCAAGAAGCGATTAGATGGTATCAAGCCAATGGATATCTACTAAATACAAATGAAAGTGAGACAGATCATTCATGACCGGATTGACTATGAATATCGACCTATCTTTTTTAGATAACAATGCAATCATCGCCATGGTTGCCTTTGTATTCTTATATTTGACCTACTATTTCAGTAGTGATTTTGGATTTGTTCAACATTGGAACAAGCAATTGAGCAATCAGACTGGTAGCAATGAGAAATCCATTTATTTGCGTAGAACAATAGGCTTCCTTCTGCTCGGATTGATTCCGATAGTTATTATATTGTTGTTCTTTGACCGACCGCTTACAGATTATGGAATTGACTTTCCAAAAGGAACGTATGCTTGGCTTTGGTTCTTAGCGCCAACGCTTGTGTTCGTACTGGGTAGTGTGTTTCGTTACGGCAAGAGTATTGATCTATCCTATTATCCAGAAGTAAGAAGAACTACTTGGGATCGAAAAGGAATTTGGATCAATTCAGGATTTTGGATCGTATATTTGCTTGGATATGAATTCGCCATAAGGGGGATGTTGTTCTTCTCCACACTATATGAATTTGGCTTATGGCCAGCGATTTTCATTAACAGTGTAATCTACAGTTTGATTCACATTTTCAAAGGTTCAAAAGAAGCATATGGTGCATTCTTTCTGGGAATTCTATTCTGTTTGATTACGTATTACACTAATTCGATTTGGATTGCGGTGATTCTCCATATCATACTAGCAATCGCAAATGATATCAAAGCAATCAAAGAAACAGCCAATCAGGCTGTTACGAAATGAGGTTTGACATGAAAACAATTGTTGTAACTGGGGCGACCTCAGGAATCGGACTGGCTATCGTTAAGAAACTCGTAGAGCGAAAAGACCGAGTTATCGCATTGGGAAGAAACAGAGATACTTGCGAAAAAGCATACAGAGAAGTATCTCAGACACCACTTGATAATCTAACGTTTTTACCATGTGAGTTGTCCTTACAAAAAGAAGTGAAAAAAGTGGCAAAGGAAATCCAAAAGTTGATAAGCGAATCCGGTCTTGATGTTCTCATCAACAACGCCGCGGCGGTCCCGAAAAGCAGAATCCTGACTGAAGAAGGAATCGAATTGCAGTTTGCGGTCAACCATTTGGCTCCGTTTCTATTAACCCATTTATTATTACCATTACTAAGACAGAACAAGGGGATCATCATTACGACCAGTTCAAGAAGTCATTATAAATCTCATCTTGATTTTAACAATATCATGATGGAGAAACATTATTTTATCCTGACGATGTATGGAAGAACCAAATTATGCAATACCATCTTTACATATGAATTCAATCGCAGATACAAAAAAGAGGACATGATCGCATACGCCCTGGATCCGGGTATGGTAAAGACTGGTATCGGTAGAAAAAGAACCAACCGATTCATCGCTTGGGTGTGGGAAACCTATACCAAAAAGGGTCAAGAACCAATTGAAGTCGCGCATCATTATCTTGATTTGATCGATAATCCAAAACATTTCGAAGAACCATATTATTACAAATATGGGAAGTTCATACAGCCAGCAGACTATGCTAAAAGACAAGATGTCGCCACTCAACTATGGGATATTAGTCTGTCTATGACCAAAATGAAAGATTTTGGTTGATGTCAGATGTCATACCGAAAGGACAATCAAATGAGTATAGCTGAATCAACAATATATGCTTTGCAAAACCGATGGATCATAGATGGATCGCATTTGGTTTATTATGGGATGAGGGTCGATCCCAATTTACTCAACAACAAAATCAGGATCACCTCAAAACAAAAACAATTGATATTCCATTTGCCAAGCAAATTAGACGAAGGAAAGATGCGTTCTTTAAGCCGCTTACTGAAACAAAAAATCATTGTGTCAAAGGACAAAGTTCGAAAAACACCGAAATCTTTGGATGAAGCAACCTATTGCAAAGAATGTGTCGCCAACGATTTCATGATTCCGGGTTTGGAATTCAATCAGGATGGTCTCTGCCCGATGTGTGAGAACAAAGCTAAGGCAGAAGAAATGAGAAGCATCATTCCAATCAAGAATACGATTGAACGAAATGAAAAAGGTCGATTTGATGTAGCTGTATTTTATACGGGAGGAAAGGATTCGTCTTATTTACTCTATTACTTGGCAAGGATTCAGAATCTTCGTGTCCTTGCGTTTACTTGGGATATGCCTTTTATGACCAAAAACGCAAGACAAAGTATCGAGAATGCAAAAAAACAACTGGATAATGTGGAATTTGTGTCTCGTAAGATGTCTGATCGAGATCTTCACAAAATCTATGAACATCTCTATCAACTGGAACAAAATCCTTGTGCATGCCCATCGCTTGCTTATGCGCTGTTCTACCCTGATATGGTGGATGAAAAAATACCATATTTTGTTTTAGGCAATGAACCGGTTCAAATGCAGGGAATCTATTATAACGGTCTGACACCCGGATTTGCGTATAACCAAAAATATCAGAAGTATTTTAATATATTGCTGGGAATTGGTCGCATTCTCACACTGCGTAGACCCTTTCGCTTGGGTCAGTTCCATGCATTGATGACGATGCGACAACTTGCTTATGGGGATTCGTTATTAAAGCGAATGGCTGGATATGAAAGTGAATTGATTACTCATGTTTCTGATGCAATGAGAACCAATTCGAATTTGGTGAAACCTTTGAAACGAGCGATTCGAAGATCGAATTGGTCAGGAAATATTCCAGCTTTGGTTCATGTGGATTTCGACCAAACGATGGAAGGAAGATATAATTGGACCAAAATCAAGAGACTTTTACAAGAAGAGATGGGTTGGGTTGGACCGGCTGCTACTGATAAGTCACTTCATACAAGTTGTCTTATCGAAACCTGCAAGGAAAATAGTCAGTTCCAAAGATTCTATAAAATGGAATCTAGGAATATTCCGTTTTCAGCAATCGAAATCTCGCTCGCATCGATGGGAACAAATTATTCCAGAGAGGAAGCTTTGCAGGAACTCAAAAATCATTTAGGATTTTCTTTGGATATGGCACCTTCATGTAAACTGGTAAAACAATATTTGAAAGAGAAAAAAATCAGCGGATGATAACGCTGGTTTTTTGTTTTTTCTGGAAGTAGAGACGGACTGGCAAGGAAGTCTTCCCAAGGATTGCTCCTGTCGGACAAATCTGGACACATTTCGAACATTTAAGACAGGATTTTGGTAAGATGATTCCTTCCTTAATCTGATTTGTAGGACAATGTTCAATACACAATCCACAATGAGTGCATTTGTCTGCATCAAGCTTTAGGCGATAATTGTAATCCGTAAGACATTGTTCCAACATAATTGGATAAATTGACAATCTTCTGGGGAGAACAATAGGTGCAAAATCGTGTTTTTTGATTCGTTCTATCAACGGATTATACTGAGCCAACTCAATTTTGATTTTTTGATTGATATATGCATGTTTGACCGGAGTGATGGAATAACCGATCACACTTCCAAAAGGAAGCAATTTCTTCAATTTTTGTAATACATTCCCATAGGAGAATCCACCGTATGTAATGTTGAAAATATAGAAACGAAATTGAAATTTGGATAACATATTTCGAACCAATCTGGGAATGTTCTGTGAATACACTGGCAAAAACAAAATACAGAGGTCTCCTCGTTCCTCGGTAATCTGTTCACGGATATCTTCCTCTGTAAGATCAATAACATCAAGATTCAATTCGGAACTAAAATAATCTGCGATTTTTTTAGTTTCTCCGTTTGGAGAAAATACATAGTTTTTAAAAGTAGAATTTTCCATTTGATTTCATTATATCATAAAAGATTTCATTCCTTTTTAATTGCAGGAAATTTGATTTTATTTACATTCCAAGTATCCTTAATATTCAAAACGCAGCGGTTCTATGATATAATATTTTCATATGATAACAAATATATATTAATACAGGGAGACATTATGGAACTATCAATCCAAACAATTCGATTTTTAGGCACCGATATGGTCAATAAAGCCAATAGCGGACACCCGGGTATCGTGCTTGGGGCTGCAGGAACGGTGTATGAGTTATTTCAAAATCACTTGAAAGCGAATCCGAAACAACCGGACTGGTTTAATCGCGATCGTTTTTTCCTTGCAGCAGGACACGGAAGTGCGCTGTTGTACTCGGTTTTGCACTTATCAGGATATGACATCTCGTTGGAAGACTTGAAGGAATTCCGACAACTTGACTCCAAAACTCCAGGTCATCCGGAATTCCGACATACTTCAGGTGTGGATTCCACAACAGGACCACTTGGACAAGGTGTAGCTATGGCTGTGGGAAATGCAATCGCAGAGAGTTACTTGGCTGCCACATTCAATAAAGAAGGATATAACATCATCGATCATAATACCTATGCACTCTGCGGAGATGGAGACCTACAGGAAGGCGTCACCATGGAGGCGATGAGTTTGGCTGGGCGTTTGGGTCTGAATAAACTCATTGTATTATTTGATTCCAATGACATTCAACTAGACGGACCGACCAATAAAGCCGTTAACGATGACATCGAGATGAAAGTTAAATCCATGAATTGGAATTACCTTCTTGTATCTCAACCGAATGATTTAACAACACTGAATCAAGCATTGGAACTAGCGAAAAAATCGGAAAAGCCAGTATTTATTGAAGTGAAAAGTATTATTGGTTATGGAGCTTCTGCACAAGGAACATCCGTAACCCACGGATCACCTATCGGTGAAGAAGAAGCGTCAGCGATGCGATTGCGTATGGAATATCCCTATCAACCATTTGACATTCCAAAAGAAGTCTATCAAGACTTCGATCAAGTCTTTGGCGAAAGAGGGAGACAGTCCTTCAAGGAATGGAATCGCTTATTGCTGAAATATAAAGATGCATATTTAGAAGAATATCGCAAACTAAAACGCATCATAGAAGGCACCATCGATATTGATTTCGAAGAATTGATACCTCAAGTAGACATCGGAACGAAAGAAGCCACAAGAGTATCAATCGGAAAAATCATTCCAGCCCTTTCTGAACATCTGGTTGAAATGATTGGAGGATCCGCAGATTTGACTTCTTCCACTAAAGTCAAAGGAATCAATGGCGATTTTGATATCGACCATAGGACTGGAAGAAACATCAATTACGGAGTTAGAGAACATGCAATGGCAGCTATCACCAATGGATTGGCATTGCATCATCTGAAAGCCTTCAGTGGCGGATTTTTTGTGTTCGCTGATTATATGAAACCAGCAATTCGTTTGGCTGCTCTGATGGGATTGCCATCGATGTTTATCTTTACACATGATTCTGTAGCTGTAGGTGAAGACGGACCAACACATGAGCCTGTAGAACAACTTTCAATGTTCCGAACACTTCCGAATTTAAATACATTCCGTCCGGCAAATGCCAACGAAACAAGACATGCAATGCGATATGCATTGAGTGTCACCGATAAACCCTCGGTTGTTGTATTAACAAGACAAAATACTACCGTAATGCAAAAAGTATCTTATGAAGAATTCAAAACAGGAGCTTATATCGTCCGTGATCTGGATAACTTTGAAGGAATTCTGATCGCAACCGGATCAGAAGTGGAATTGGCGATATCTGTTCAAGAGAAACTCAAGAACGAACATGGAATATTTGTCAGAGTCGTATCGATGCCATCTGTAGAATTATTTTTAAGTCAACCGAAGGAAATCCAGGAACGAATCATTCCATTCTCCTGCAAGAAAAGATTGGCAATCGAAATGGGTGCTTCATTGACTTGGTATCGCTTTGCGACCGAAGTATTTGGAATCGACCGGTTTGGCAAGAGTGGAAAAGGCAATGAAGTAGTCGCATCATTTGGATTTACGCCGGATCACTTAATCGAATATTATTTGAATATGTAAATCGGATGAAATATCCGATTTTCAATCGTAAGGACACAATATGTTATTTGACTCACATGCTCATCTTAATGATGAAGCATTAATCGAACAAATCGAGATCGTTTTGGCGAATGCCAAGAAAAACAATGTGGAGAAAATCCTCTGTGTAGGATATGATAAAGACTCCAGTCTTTTGGCTGTAGAACTTGCAAATCAATACGATAGGGTTTATGCTGCAATCGGAATTCATCCGTCTGAAGCAAATCGATTTGATATCGATACAACTTGGATGGAACCTTTGTTTGCTGACCCAAAAGTCGTCGCTATCGGTGAAATCGGATTGGATTATTACTGGGATAAAGCACATGTGGATGAACAAAAACAATTATTCCAAAAACAAATCGAACTCGCAAACAAATATCACTTGCCAATCTCCATTCATATGAGAGACGCAACCAATGATACTTATCTGATGTTGAAGGAGTTCAAAGATCCAAACACATCTGGTGTCATGCATTGTTATTCTTCATCGAAAGAATCAATGCAACAGTTTTTAGATCTTAATATGTATATTTCGCTTGCTGGGCCTGTGACTTTTAAGAATGCAAGAGTTCCAAAAGAAGTAGCGGAATCCGTGCCATTGAATCGGTTATTGATTGAAACAGACTCTCCTTACTTGGCTCCAGTCCCTTTTAGAGGAAAAACGAACGAGCCGAAGAATGTTTTATTTGTGGCAGAAGAGATCGCACGACTAAGAGAAACAACTTTAACGGAAATCCAAACAGCAACATATGATAATGCTTGTCGCTTGTTTGGTATCAAATAGAGGTGGATTATGGGATTAACAGCTGGAATTGTTGGATTGCCAAATGTCGGAAAATCAACTTTATTCAACGCAATTACTAATTCAAAGGTTTTGGCCGCAAATTATCCGTTTGCGACGATTGAACCGAATATTGGAGTCGTAGAGGTTCCGGACCAACGTGTTGATACGTTGGTAAATATGTACCAACCAAAAAAAACAATATATACTACTTTCGAGTTTCGTGACATCGCAGGACTTGTCCGTGGAGCTTCCAAAGGAGAGGGTTTAGGAAACCAGTTCCTTTCTCACATCAGAAGTACCGATGCGATTGTTCAAGTTATTCGTTGTTTTGATGATGACAATATCGTTCATGTGGATGGATCTATTGATCCTATGCGCGATATTGAAACGATTATGATCGAATTGATTTTTGCAGACATGGAAGTCATCGAAAAACGTTTACCGAAAATTCAGAAACGAGCGCAGATGAAATTGGATGCAGAAGCGGTTGCGGAATATGATATTCTTGTCAAACTCAATGAATCGTTGAAAGAACAAATTCCGATTCGTGCTCTGGAATTACATGAAGATGAGAAACGCTTGATTAAAAACTTCTCGTTTTTAACAGCAAAACCGATGGTTTATGTATGTAACGTATCAGATGAAGAACTGATCGATTATTCTGGAAACGAATATGTGAAGAAAATCCAAAAATTATCCGAACAAGATAACTCTAGAACAGTCGTTATTTCTGCGAAAATCGAACAAGAGCTGTCTGAACTTGAAACAGAAGAACGTTCGATGTTTATGGAGGATTTGGGGATTCACAGATCCGGTTTGGAGGAATTGATTACAGTCAGTTATGAGATGCTGGGTTTGAAGACGTTTTTCACAGCCGGCGAAAAGGAAGTTCGTGCCTGGACATTCAAGAATGGTATGAAGGCTCCGGAATGTGCCGGAATCATTCACACTGACTTCCAAAAAGGGTTCATCCGAGCAGAAACAATCCACTATGAAGATTTGATTGCGGCGGGATCCGAAGCGAAAGCGAAAGAACTTGGGAAATTTCGTTTGGAAGGAAAAGAATATGTAGCCAAAGATGGTGATGTGTTCCATTTCCGTTTCAACTTGTAGGTGATACAATGAATATCAATCAAATGGTTGTGAATGAACTAAAAGAACAGAATCTAAAAATCAGCACCGCTGAATCGATTACTGGTGGCAAACTGATCAGTTCGCTGATTGAGATTCCTGGAGCTTCCAAAATAACAGAGCAATCCTATATCGTCTATTCCGATCAGGCGAAAGAATCCGTATTGGGAATTGATCCATCGCTGATTTCTTCTTTTGGAGTTGTTTCTGAAGAAGTAGCATTAGAAATGGCAAGAGAAACGAAGAAATTAACAGCTTCTGATATCGTCATTTCAACAACTGGAGAAGCAGGACCTAATACCAAAGAACAAGGTATTGAAGTCGGAACCGTATGCTTTGGACTCATTGTTAAAGAAAAAGAATTCACCTACAAAAAAAATTTTGCAGGTGATAGATTAGGGATTATAAATAACGCTGTGACATTCATTTTATCTGAATTATACTACAAACTAAAATGAATATGAATAGGCTTGAAATAGCCTATTTTTTACGCAAGCGTTTACATTCTACAATGAGGTTGTTTTTGGATTGACAGTTATGATATAATCGTTTTTGAAGTTAATAAGAGTCGTATATATTCGATGATAAGGTTCGAACGTTTCTACCCTGTTGCCTTAAATGACGGGACTACGGCTACTATTCAATACACTGATTTTTTTCACTGTGTTTTGATATGGCTAGCCTTGGATATTTTTTCTAAGGCTTTTATTATGGCTTTTATTGACGAAACGTATAGGGAGGAAAAGAATGAAAGAGTTTTTGAATGGTTTCTTCAAGATTGAGGAACGTGGTTCTTCAATCACAAAGGAATTGCTGGGTGGACTTACCATTTTCCTAGCAATGGTTTACATCTTACCTGTTAATGCAGACATTTTGTCTACAACAGGGATGAGTTTTGCGGCAGTATTCGCAGCGACAGCAGTTGCTGCAGCGGTTGCCAGCTTGATGATGGGGCTATATGCCAACTATCCAATTGGTTTGGCATCTGGAATGGGAGTCAATGCATTCTTCACATATACCATCGTATTGACTTTGGGATTTACCTGGCAAGAAGCATTGGGAGCAGTTTTAGTATCAGGGGTTTTGTTTCTGACAATCTCACTTACTGGTCTTCGTAAAATTGTCATCAATGCGATTCCGAAAAATCTGAAAATTGCAGTTGGTGCCGGAATTGGATTCTTCATCGCATTCATCGGATTGAAGAACGCGGGGATTGTCGTTGACAATATGGCTACTTATGTTTCGCTAGGCGAACTGAATCATCCAACAATCCTATTGGCATTGTTTGGTATCATCTTGGTATTCGTGCTTCACTCTATCGGAGGAAAGATTGGTCGCTTTGCTGTCATCATTTCCATCGTGGTTACTGGATTCATAGGAATTCTATTGGGAGCTATTTTCCCAAGTCTGACAGCCTTGATGCCAACGCTGAGTGGTGCGAACTTGGGATCTCTAGGAGATGTAAAAGACACCTTTGGGCAAGCTTTCTTGGCGTTACCGTCCTTACTCAGTAATCCAATGGCATATGCTGTTATCTTCTCGCTATTGTTTGTCGATTTCTTCGATACAGCAGGTACGTTGGTCGCAGTTGGTCATGATGCAGGATTAATTTCCAAAGAGGGCGAACTGATTGGTGGCGACAGGGCGTTGATCTCTGATGCGACTGGGACAATCGCCGGTGCAATCATTGGCACTTCCAATGTCACATCATATATTGAATCAACGACCGGAATCAAGCAAGGGGCACGTACTGGATTGTCTGCGGCTGTTGTCGGGTTGTTATTCTTATTATCCTTGTTTCTATTTAAGTTCTTCGCTTTTGTTGGATCTATTCCAGTGACTCTTGGTAGTGGAGCTAGCATCTTTGTTTCTCCGGCTACTTCATTGGCTTTGGTTTATGTCGGGGCTTTGATGGCTTCTCAGTTGAAGGAAATCGATTGGAAAGATAATGTTGCGGTTACAACTACCTTTATCGTCATCATCATGATGGTTCTAGCATATTCGATTTCGGAAGGAATTGCATTCGGTTTCATATTCTATGTGATTCTCATGGTAGCTTCCAAGCGAGCAAAAGAAGTCAATCCAGTTATGTACGTTTTGGCATTCCTGTTCATCGGTTACTATCTGATAAAGTTCTTATTGTTTGTTTAATATTTGAAAGGGTGGAATTCTTTCCCCCTTTTTTTTGAGAAAAAATACATAAAGGAGAGAATATAATGAATGAAAAAATGATTTTAGGTGTTTCAGAGAAACCCGCTAAATGGAGTTGGATTGCCCTCAGCTTCCAACATGTCTTTGCCATGTTTGGGGCGACAATTTTGGTTCCGATGTTGACAGGGCTTCCGATTTCGGTTGCGCTGTTTGCCTCCGGAGCAGGTACGTTGATTTACATTCTGTGCACGAATGCAAAAGTACCAGTATATTTGGGGAGTTCTTTTGCCTATATTGCAGTTGTGGCTACTGTCAGTGGGTTTAGTTCAGACCCATCCACGGCAAATTATGCTTCGGCATTGACCGGGTTGTTTGTCGTCGGTATGATCTATGCCTTGATTTCACTGATAATCCGTCTTGTAGGGAAGAGGTGGATCGAGGTCGTATTACCGCCGGTCGTTATTGGTCCGATGATCATGATTATCGGTTTGGGATTATCAGGTGTTGCAGTTGCGAATTCAGGATTGAATGGGGGAAATTGGAAAGACATCTTGACGGCGGTCTTTGCTTTGGCGGTTGTTGTATTTGTAG
Organism: Bacilli bacterium; assembly: GCA_016935815.1. GTDB lineage: Bacteria > Bacillota_I > Bacilli_A > Izemoplasmatales > Hujiaoplasmataceae > 4572-104. The sequence goes on from JAFGQH010000009.1 coordinate 17,960, forward strand.
CGATGAAGGCGAAAGGCTTTTTGAAAATTGTACCGTTTTTGATTGGTATTGTTGGTGGATACATTGTTGCATCAATCTTAGGGATTGTCGATTTTACAAAGTTTATTAGTGTTATTAGAACGCCTGCAGAATGGTTCAAGATACCGGAATTCATGTTCTTGAGTTGGACAAATGGATCCGCTAATGTTCTTGGAACCGAGATTACATTCTATCAAGTGAATGTAACGGCAATATTAACAATTGCGCCACTTGCATTTGTGACTGCAGCGGAACATATCGGCGATCATGCAGTCTTAGGGAAAATCGTCGGGAAGGATTTTTTGAAAGATCCCGGGTTGGACAAGACATTGTTGGGAGATGGCTTGGCTACGTCATTTGCAGCGCTTATTGGAGGACCTGCAAATACGACTTATGGAGAAAACACTTCTGTAGTAGGCATGACAAGAGTTGCGTCGGTTTATGTAACGGGCGGGGCAGCTGTCATTGCCATTGTCTTGTCGTTCTTCAATGTGTTTACGACATTGATTTCTACCATTCCAGCATCGGTAATGGGAGGCATTTCAATCATCTTGTACGGATTCATAGCCTCGAATGGATTAAAGGTTCTGATTGACAATAAAGTGAATATGTTTGACTTGCGAAATCTAATCATTGTAGCTACAATGTTGGTGATTGGCCTTGGAGATTCGCTTTTGCTAATTGGCAATTTCCAAATCTATGGAATGAGTTTGGCTGCCTTGGTGGGAATCGCACTTAATGTTATCTTGCCAAAATCAAAGTTAGAAAAATCAATGTCCTAGTTGCATCCTCCTGAAAAATTCGATACAATATAGATTACAATCAGGAGGAACTCTATGAATTTGAATAAACTAAACAAGCGGCAATCTGGCCTGGTGTTTTTATTTATCTATTTGTTTACCATGTTCGTGGGACTGATGGTCTACTTTTTAGGTATCTTTCTTTGGATACCTCCTTGGTTCCTGTTTTTGGTGATTGATATCGTTATGACAGTTATCATTTTCTTGATAGGCAATTTGATTAATAATGCTTCGTTGTATGATCCTTACTGGAGCGTGATCCCGCTGTTTTTCTTGTTGCTATTTATTCCGGTTTACGGTGGATTGATCGGTCATTGGCATCTGCTTTTATTACTAATTGCTGTAGCAGTATGGTCTGTCAGACTTACTTATAATTGGTGGAAGAATTGGGAAGGATTTCAGAAACAGGATTGGCGTTATGATTCATTGAAAGAAAAAAGTCAGAAATGGTATCCGATTATCAATCTTGTAGGGATACATTTGGTACCCACGATTGTTGTGTACTTCCAAATGCTTGTCATCTTTCGAATTGCTGCTGTAACCACATTGAATATAGGATACTTTATGGCTTTTCTACTGGCTTTATCCGCACCGATTATTCAATATATTTCAGACGATCAAATGTATCGTTTTAGAAAATATAATCGTTCAGAATCCAGAGTGATAAATTCGGGTTTATGGCGATTTTCTAGGCATCCGAATTACTTTGGAGAACTATTGTTTTGGTCATCTATTTATTTAATGTATCTGTTTTCGTTTGGCACGATTGACCTATACATGCTGAGCCCTTTGTCAATGATTGCGCTATTTGTATTTATCAGTGTCCCAATGATGGAAGCAAAATTAAAAAACCGACCAGGGTATGAACAATATAAAAGTCGGGTATCTATGATTATTCCATTTTTCCCAAAGAAAAGGCAAGATGACTAAAGAAATGACTTATTGACATATAAACGGTAATGATATATAATCTTTTAGAGAGTGTACATAGAGTAATAAATGTAATTTATTATGATTAGAGGAGATTTGAATGAGAAATTTAAAGAAGCTATTAGCAGTTCTTGTCTTGGTTATGTTAGCAGGCACGTTGACAGCTTGTAGTGAAATCAACAAGGTGACAGGATATTTTGAACAACAAGGATTTGTGCGTTACCAGTACAATGGTGTCGGGGATTCATTGCTCTTTGCTTTGCATGATCATGTAGTTTCCGAGTTGGAAGCTTTGACTACTACTATGGAAACGACTACATCAGATCAAACAACAACTACGGAAAGTGGATATTTGATAACAACGACTACAGCCGAAGCGGAAACAACAACTTCAGTGATCACGACAGAGGGATTGGGATTCACATCCTATGTCTTCTCAAATGGTGTGTACGCAGTAATCGTTATGGAATTCCAATCGCCAGAATATTTGAATGATGTTATTTCAAAATCCGAAACGTTGCAAGAAAGATTAGACGGATTGGATCCTGCAGATTATATCAATGAAAACTTATTGTTGATTGTACTTTCCAATTACATGGATCGCTATGATGATTTCGTTGAAGTGTTCCAAGGTATGGCGGATCACACATTATTTACTACAACTACAGCAACCACAACAGAAGCAGTAACAACAGATACTAGCACGACTGTAACGGGCTGATAAAGTAACATATATTTATATATATAATATTTGCGTTTGTCAATGTTTTTATATGGACAAACGCATTTTATTATGATATAATACAACGGCGTGAATCACTCACCTTGCTGCTTAAGCAGCCACTAGACCAAAAGGAGGAATTAATATGAGAAGATATGAAATCATGTATATCATTCGTCCAAACCTTGAAGACGGAGTCAGAAATGCTTTGATTGAAGAATTCAACAAACTTTTGACAGACTTCGGTGCTCAAGATTTGAAAGTCGACGAATGGGGATTAAGAGATCTCGCTTACGAAATCGCTGATTCAAAGAAAGGCTACTATGTCGTTTTGGATGTAGTTGCTACTGTCGAAGCTGTTAACGAACTCGGCAGAATCATGAAGATTAGAGAAAACGTAATTCGTCATATCATTGTGAACAGAGACGAAAAGTAGGAGGGAAATATGTTTAACAAAGTCGTTTTAATCGGTAGATTAACAAAAGACCCTGAACTGAGATACACCAGTACAAACAACCTTCCTGTTGTTTCATTCACATTAGCTGTTAATCGCCCATACGGAAACCAGAATGGAGATCGCAATGCCGACTTCATCAACTGCACCGCATGGAGAAAACAAGCAGAAAATATCCATCGCTATGTCAGTAAAGGCAGCATGGTCGCTGTAGAAGGAAAACTTCAAACCAGAGACTATATGGATGAGAAAATCAATGCTAGAAGATATATCACTGAAGTCGTCTGTGATTCCGTAGTATTTTTAGATACTAAGAGTTCAAGTGATAGCGATTATAATAGTCCAGCAAATGATGATTCTAAGGAAGAAGAATTACCAAATGGTAATTTTGACAACGTAGAAGACGATTTACCATTCTAAATAAGGAGAATTATTATGCCTAAACCAGGATTTAAAAACAACCGCCGCAGAGGGCGCAAGAGATGCTATTTTACAGAAAATAACATTGATTATATAGATTTCAAGGATGTTGAACTTTTGAAGAGATTCATTTCCGACCGTGGAAAAATCTTACCAAGACGTGTAACAGGAACCAAATCTTATTATCAGAAACATCTTGCTAATGCAATCAAACGCGCTCGATTCATGGCGTTGTTACCATACGTAAAAGAATAGTATACTAAGGCTCGATTGAGCCTTTTTATTTACCGGTCTATATTATTTAAATCAAAGATTTAAACCTTCACAAATTCGTCATGCAAAAAACAATTAGCATTATTTGCAACAAGTTTCAAAAATTTATGATTTGTGATATAATTATCTTAATTCATCTGAAAAGGGGTAACTTATGAAGAAACCCATTGGAAAACGAATAATCATACCCGTTATCATATATATCCTACTAATTGCAAGTGGGGTCGTTTTCTTATCTTCGCGACTAAGTTTGGAAGCGCAGTGGTTCTACTATATTATTATTTCTGCAATTCTTGCTTTCTATCTGATTTTCGTCATTGGCTCCTTTGGAGATAAGAACCGAATTTCTAATCTTGAAAACAAAATTAGAGATTTAAGCAAGGTTGGAAAACAAAAAATCAACAGTGAAGATATCGCCCTGAATTATCTTCCTGTCGGAATCATATTATATGATGAATCATCTAATATCGTGTATGCCAACTCTCAAGCAAAAGAGTATTTCTCCAATGTTCTTGTTGGTAGAAGTTTACAACTCATCAGCAAAGATTTAGCAGATAATGTCGATAAACGTATCGGGAAATTCCTTCTGGACATTTACGATAAATTATATGATATTATTCACTATCCAAAGAATCGTACCATTTACCTGTTCGAAGTTACAGAACGTGAAGAGATGCGCGACAAATATCTAAAATATACCGATGCAATCGGTGTATTGAAACTCGATAATTTCAGTGATGCAACAGAATCGTTGGATTACCAAGATAAAGCAAACATCCAAGGATTGTTGCTTGGTGCCATTGATAACTGGTGTAGTAGAAATGATATTTATTTCAACAATATTAGACCTGAAAAAACCGTTCTGTTCTTTAACCGCTATCAATTGGATAAATTGATGAAGGAACAATTCGATATCATAAATACCGTTTCCGATATTTCCAAGAACAATGAAATTCAAATCACATTGTCTATCGGTATTGCGTGTTTTGAAGAAGATGCGAAATCGCTAGGAGAAGCGGCAGAAGATGCGTTGACGTTAGCAGAAAGCCGCGGTGGAGATCAAGCAGTAGTCAACTTGAAAAATCAACCATTGAAATTCTATGGTGGAAAAACCAATACCGCTGAAAAACGCAGTCGTATCACAGCGAAAGTAAACTCACGTGCCTTAGAAGATTTCATCGTCAATTCCAAAGATGTATATATCATGCCTCATATCGCGACAGATGTGGATGCATTTGGATCAGCCATTGGAATTTTGGAAATGGTCTTAGCTAAGAAAAAAGATGCAAAAATCGTTCTAGACTTTGACAATATTGATCAAACCACTCAAAAAGTAATCGACATGTTGAACCAAGAATATATCAAACTCTTGGAATACTTGATTGATCCTGATGATGCTCTGGAACAGATTTCTCAAGACTCACTTCTAGTAATTGTTGATCACCATTCCACAGTTCAATCGATTGAACCGAAACTGACAGAAAAGACGAAACATATTATCGTGATCGATCATCATAGAAGAATCGATAACGTCTTGTCAGATGTCTTAATGAACTATGTGGAACCATACGCTTCTAGTTCTGTAGAGCTCGTAACGGAATTAATTGATTTGTTCGATGAAAAAGTAACTCTAGATTCGTTTGAAGCGACCGTCATGTTGGCTGGGATGATCATCGACACCAATAACTTCTCCTATCGTACCGGAATTCGAACGTTTGAAGCGGCCGCAAGGCTAAGACGCTTTGGGGCTAATCCTTTCAAAGCCCGATTGATGTTGAGAGAATCTCTTGATGACATACGCACAAAAACCAATTTAATCAACCAAGCAAGAATCGTATCCAATCACTTCGCGATTGCGACGCTTCCGGAAGATGAAGTGACAGACCGCGTACAGTTGGCTATTACGGCGGACGAACTATTGAAAATTGATAATATCGTCGCCGCATTCGCAATCGGAAATATCGCCGATAATACCATCGGTATATCTGCACGTTCTGTAGATAAATTCAATGTCTCTGTCGTCATGGAGGAATTCGGAGGAGGCGGGCATTTGAATAACGCAGCAGCGCAAGTGAAGGATTCCACGATTCCAATCATTGGATCCAAAATAGAAGAGATAATTCAAGAGACCTATAAGGAGGAAACCAGTATGAAAGTAATATTAATCAAAGATATCCGAGGCAAAGGTAAAAAAGGTGATATAATTGATGTGGCTACTGGTTATGGAAATTACTTATTGACATCCAAAAGTGCAATCTCTGCTAATACAGCGAATATGAAAGCACTGGAAGCGGAAAAAGAAAAAGAAGCGATTGAAGCAAAAAAAGAATTGGAAATTGCAAAGGAATTGAAGGGCAAAATTGAAAAGAGCCCAATCAAACTCTTTGTCAAAATCGGTGAATCCGGGAAATTGTTCGGATCCATCAATACAAAACAAATCGCAGACGAACTCAAGAAAACCTATCAAATTAATGTTGATAAACGTAAAATAGACTTAGACGACAACATCCATTCACTTGGATCTTATGATGTGAACATCCGATTACATAAAGATGTGATTGCAGTCATCAATCTTCAAGTGTTGGAAGAAGAATAGACAATTGGGGGGAAATCAATGGATCAGATACCTGCCAATATAGAAGCTGAACAAGCTGTATTGGGAACCATCTTTTTTGAAAACTACATGATGAAGACGATAACCGATAAATTGAATGAATCGGATTTTTACTATCCGAATCATAAAATCATCTATCGGGTGATGAAAGATCTATTCGCACAAGAAATCTCAATTGACTATGTTACCGTTGTCAACCATTTGGAAAGCATGAATCAATTATCGAAAGCGGGTGGAGTAGAATACATCACTCAATTGGCTAACACAGTCCCATCCACAAGCAACTTTTTGCACTATATCAACATCGTTAAAGACAAAGCGGTATTACGAAAACTACAAGATACTATCAATCAAATATTAGAGGAATCCAAATCCGTCAGCAATACACCAGAATTCATCGATGACGTGGAAAAGAACATTCTGAACGTTACGAAAGAACGTCGAGCTTCCGACTTCGTTGATGTCTCCATCGTTGCTCATAGAACGCTAGAGAACATCGCGGTTCAAGCGCAACACACTTCTGATGTGACAGGGTTGGATACGAAATATCACGAGCTCAATAAAGTGACATTGGGCTTACAACCATCTGATTTGATCATCATAGCAGCGAGACCATCTGTTGGTAAGACTGCATTTGCATTGAATCTTGCACTCAATGTCGGTAAACTGAAACGAAAACCGAATATTGCATTCTTCTCACTCGAAATGGGTGTCGATCAATTGGTTATGCGTCTATTGTCTTGCCAGGCACAGGTCGACAATACCAGCATGAGAAAAGGTAGTTTGAACTCTCAAGACTGGGAAAAACTCCAGCATGCCGCTAAGATTTTGGAAGATACCAATATTTATTTTGATGATTCCGGTACCGTACGAGTTACTGAACTTAGATCTAAGTGCCGTAAACTAAAACAAGAAGACAAACTTGACTTGATTATCATTGACTACTTGCAATTGCTCAGTGGTTCTCCTGAAAATCGTGGAAATCGTGTGCAAGAAGTATCTGAGATCAGCCGTGTATTGAAAGAGATGGCACGAGAACTGAAAGTTCCGGTCATAGCACTCAGTCAGTTGTCCCGTAATCTTGAACGCCGTGAAAATAAACGTCCTATGATGGCCGATTTACGTGAATCCGGATCCATTGAGCAAGATGCTGACATCATCGTGTTCCTTTACAATCCTGGTGATGCAGAACAAGATGAGTCCAAACGTAACCAAGTAGAATTCATCGTCGCAAAGAATCGTTCCGGAATCACATCGAATTTCGAATTGCTGTTTAACAAGAACATGTCGAACTTCAACAACCTAAGAACAGCAGAATAAACAAAAAACAAGGACACTCGTTGTCCTTGATTTATGAGGAGTACCTAAAATGATTACAGACAGATTAGAGCAAATAGAAAACCGCTATCAAGAAATCTCGAAACAGATGGCGGATCCAGCAGTTGCAACCGACATTCAAAAAGTGACGGAATTAGCGAAAGAATTCTCATCACTGGAACCTACTGTGAGGACATATCGTGAATATAAAAAACAATTGGCACAAATCAACGATTTGAAGGAAATGGTCAAGGATAACGATCCAGAAATTCGCGAAATGGCAGAGATGGAATTGGAAAGTATCCATGAACGGATTCCACAACTGGAAGAGGAATTGGAATTGTTGTTGATACCAAAAGATCCCAACGATGAAAAAAACGTTATCGTTGAAATCCGCGGAGCTGCGGGAGGAGACGAAGCAAATATCTTTGCCGGTGATTTGTTCCGCATGTACAATAAATATGCAGAAACCAAAGGTTGGAAGATTGAAGTCCTTTACGCGGAATCCAAGGAAGCCGGCGGATACAGTCAAATCGAATTCATGGTAAGTGGAGATGCTGTATATTCAATGCTCAAATATGAATCAGGTGTGCATCGCGTCCAACGTGTACCGCAAACAGAATCCAGCGGAAGAATCCATACTTCAACTGCAACAGTAGTTGTACTTCCTGAAGCCGAAGATATCGACTTTGAACTGAATATGGATGAAGTGAGAGTCGATACCTTCAACTCATCCGGCCCGGGAGGACAATCGGTCAATACTACACGTTCTGCAGTGCGAGTCACACATATGCCAACCAACACGGTAGCTCAATGTCAAGACGGAAAGAGCCAACATGAAAACAAAGCATCCGCGCTTAAGATTTTGAAAGCTAGATTATATGACAAGATTCTTCAAGAGAAGTTGGATAAAGAAGGCGCAGAGCGAAAATCAAAAATCGGTGCCGGAGACCGATCCGAAAAAATCCGAACATACAATTATCCGCAAAATCGAATCACAGACCATAGAATCGGTTTTACCATCCAGCAACTCGATCGAGTAATCGATGGCCGTTTGGATCCTATCATTGAAGCTTTGATCACCGAAGAGCAAAGAAGAAAACTGGAAAAAGCGGAATAATGACATATAAGGAAACGCTGGAAACAGCGAATAAGATATTGAGAAAAGCAAACAAAGAAGCAAGTGCAGCGAAACTATTAATGCTGCACTTTTCTGGCTTGGAGCCAACCGAATTATATCTCAATTATGAAACGGAAATGCCGGAATCGAATCGAACTGCTTTCTTGGATGCCGTTTCCTTACACGTATTACAAAACATCCCAGTACAACATATTATGGGGTATGTATACTTCTACGGATATAAATACATCGTCAATGATCAAGTTTTGATACCGCGATTTGAAACAGAAGAACTCGTTGCCAATGTCTTGATGTTATATGATGAGTATTTCCAGGGAAAGGATATTAATTTGATTGATATTGGAACTGGGTCAGGCTGCCTTGCAATCACCTTAACGAAAGAAGAACCAAATCACATTCATGCAATTGCAACAGATATCAGTGAATCCGCTTTGGAAACGGCGAAAGCCAATGCAAAGGCTTTGTCTGCACAGGTTGAATTTCGATCAGGAGACATGCTTTCACCTGTGAAAGGTGAAAAGGTTGATATTCTAGTTTCGAATCCGCCATATATTCCTCAAGAGGAAGTCTTAGAAGCAATCATTTATGATCATGAACCTCACGTAGCATTGTTTGGGGGTGAAGACGGATTGAAATTCTATCGGCAAATCTTATCTGGAGCGTCCAGTATATTAAAACCTCAGTCCATCATAGCATTCGAACATGGATATGATAAAGGAAATGAGTTGCGAGAGATTGCC
>JAFGQH010000002.1 GCA_016935815.1 Bacilli bacterium
ACGTTGTTGACAGGTTCAAAGAACTGCCAGACGTAGTTGGTGAACAAGTACAAGGTACCAACGGAGAAACCGATGTTAGCCAGTACATAATTTCCACCGACGATATAAACCAGTGCGATACCGATCGTGATCAGGAACAGCATGCTTGGGAAGTATAATCCCTGGATCATCGCTGCTTTGATCGATTGACCGCGCATATCCGAAGTCAAATCATCGAAGTCTTGGAAATTGCTTTCTTCGAGAACCAATGTTTTGGTCGTCAAAGCTCCGGTGATGCCTTCATTGTAGGCACCGGTGATTTTCGAGTTGACCTTGCGAATCGAGCGATATGCCTTCAGGATGTATTTTCGGAAGAAAATCGATACCAAAGTCATAAACGGTACGACCGCCAAGGTAACCAAAGCCAAGATCGGATTGATGGCGAACATGAAGATGATCAAGATCACCATCAGGAATACTCCCCAAGTGATATCGATCAGACCCCAGGACAAGAGTTCACTCAAGTTTCTGGAATCCGAAGTCATACGTGCCATGATCCAACCGACTCTGGTTCGGTCATAATAAGAGAACGGCAATTCCTGCAAATGGTAAAATGCGTTTTCGCGGATGCTGTAAGCAAGTTCCGTTTGGATCTTGCCGGCAAAACGAATGAACAAGAATACCATCGTTGCCTGTACCACCATGAATACGATATAAAGTCCGATAAACACGGTAAGCAACGATAAATCGTCGGTACCATTATTGACATTCGGTGTGATGATGTCATCGATCGCAAATCGCGAGATGTACGGATAGACGACATCGGTCAAGGCAAGGACTGCCATACAGGATATTGCCAATATTACATACTTTTTCAATGGTTTCATGAAAGAGAAGATTTTCTTCCAGAGACCCCAATCAATCTTTCGAGACGTGAATTCTTCTTCATCGTGTAAGTAATCATTCATTGGATTCACCGCCTTCGATCTGGAAATCAATGCGAGATTGAATTTCCCAGATATTTTTATACATTCCTTCTCTCTTGACGAGTTCGTCATGAGTTCCGGTTTCTTTTACTTTACCGTCTTCTACCACGATGATCATATCCGCTTCTTTTGCGGTCGTGATTCTGTGCGTGATGATGAATACGGTTGAACTCTTCCATTCCTTGTCCAATGCCTTTCTGATTTGGATGTCGGTTTCGGTATCAACGGCAGACAAACTGTCGTCAAAGATCAAAATCGGTTTTGGTTTGAGCAACATTCTGGCGATCGCAACACGTTGCTTCTGACCGCCTGAAAGCGTGACTCCACGCTCGCCGACCAAAGTCTTATAGCCGTTTTCGAAATTGATGATGTCATCGTGGACCGCTGCGATCTTCGCTACGGATTCGACTCTGTCATTATCGATGTTCTTATCGGCAATAGCGATGTTCTCCTCCACAGATTTGGAGAACAGGAATGGTTCTTGTAGGATGTATCCTACTTTGTCTCTTAAATAATGCTTTTCAATGTTACGGATTGGAATACCATCGATGGTGATTTCCCCTTTTTGGTAATCCAATAATCGAACCAGAAGGTTCATCAAAGTCGATTTACCGGATCCGGTCTTACCGATGATCGCAACCGTTTGGCCCTTCTTGACTTCAAAGTTGATATCGACGATTTGATCTTCGGTCGAATCGACGAACTTGAAGGAGACATGATCGAACTTGACATTTCCTTTTATTTCCGGTGTTTCATTTGGTTCTTTCATATCGTATTCGCCTTCGTTTTCGATGATCTTGGTCAAACGATAAACGGCAACCGTCGATTTCGAAAAATCACCGACCAAACGTCCTAATTGACGCATTGGCCAAATGATGTTTCCTGCGTATGCCAAAAATGCCGTGTAGACACCCAAGGTAATGATTCCTCTGGATGCATAGATGATACCGAATACGGCAATCAGACAAAATTGCATGAAGCTGATGAAGTCGGTAACCGACCAGAAAACACTCATCTTCTTGATCAGATTGAAATCCGAATCTGTGAAAGTACGGTTCAAATTGTCGAACTTTTTGACCTCATATGGTTCATTCGCAAAGGCTTTGACCACACGTGCTGCAGAGACATTCTCCTGCACATGTGTCGTCATCTTCGCTTCATTGTTTTCAATGACCGTGAACATCTGTTCCACTTTGCGGAAGTAATACACCGCAATTCCCAACAGTACCGGTGCGATCATCAAAGAAATCCAAGTCAGATTTGTATTCAGTTTGGACATCTGATAGATCGAGAGTCCAACCAAGAGTACCAATCGAAAGACTTCAATGATACGTTCTGCGATAAAGTTCTTGTAGGTTTGCACATCGGAAGTACAGCGTTGGATCAAATCCCCTGTTTCCGAATGCGTGTGGAAGAAATAATTTGCATTTTGTAATTTGCGATATAATTTGTTTCTCAGTTTATAGGCGACTGTTTCGCCAAAGTATCCGGATGTCCAACGTCTGAAAAAGATGAACAATGCCCGGAAAACTGCCAGGGCAACGATGACTCCCGCTGCCAATAACAATTCCTTTCCTTTCGTATCCGCTACCAAGAGATTCGCAAGGAAACTCGGTAGTCGAGAAGCTCCGCTCGGATTTGTCAGGATCACATCGATGATGTGCTGACCAAAAAGCGGTAATAGTGTTCTCGCATAAGATACGAAATATAGGAAACCGAACGACAAGATCAAGAACGGCCAGTAACGACCCATCCACTTGAATGTTGTCATGAGCATCTTGAAGATATGCTTATTCGGTTGTTGGTTTAAATCTTTTGGTTCCATAACATATCACCCCCTAGTGTTATGGATTTTGTCTACATTTTCAAGATCACCTGCATGCCAAGCAATCTCATTCCATCATTCAAGATATCTTTTGTCATCTTGAGCAGATGGAGTTTGGTATTTCGCTCGATCTCATCTTCGACCAGTACGCGTTCTTTCGCATAGAAACTGTTGAACAGACTGGCGAGTTTCAGGAGATACTTCGCCAAGATGCTTGGCGCATACTCCTGTTTCGTTTTGATAATGGTATCGACATATTGACTGATGTTCTTGAGGATTTCAAAATAGTGTTCTCCTTCGAACAAGTCATAATTTAATGTGGTTTCATTCGAATCTGCCGAATCGAGGATCGATTGAATCCGCACGGAAGTATATTGGAGATACGGACCGGTCTGGCCTGTGAAGTTCACCATTTCTTCCAAATTGAATTCGAAATCGTTCGTACGGTAGTTCTTGAGGTCGTTGAAGACGACAGCGGACACACCGATAGACTCGGCAATCTGCTCTTTGTCTTCTAACCCCGGATTCTTTTCATTGATGTAATCCAAACTCATGCCGGACGCTTCGTCCAAGACATCTTCGAGTTTGACGATTTTCCCTTTTCTTGTCGACATCTTCTTTCCGTCTTGCAGAACAAGACCAAAGTTGATGTGATGGATATCTTCCGCGAAGTCGTATCCCATTTTCTCGATTACACGTTTCAGTTGCGTAAAATGGAGTTTCTGTTCGTTTCCGACGACATAGAGCATCTCATCGAAATGATAGTTGTTTTTACGATAGAAAAGCGCTGCTAGGTCTCTTGTGATATACAATGTTGACCCATCTGATTTTTGAATCAGTGCCGGTGGAATGTCATCGCCTAAATCGACGATCATCGCACCTTGGTCCTTGACAAGCAGTTTCTTCTCTTTTAACTCATCCACGATTCGTTGCATCTTGTCGTTGTAGAACGCTTCTCCGTTATAGGAGTCGAAGCGTACTCCGAGCAGATCATAGACTTTCATATAGTCTTTGAGGGATTCCTCACGGATATATTCCCATAGTTTGACGTAAATTTCATTTCCCTGTTCGAGTTCACTGAAGATCTTTCTGGCTTCTTCATCCAAACTCTTATCCTGTTTCGCTTTTTCATTGAACTCGACATAGAGTTTCACGAGTTCTTCCACCGAATTTTGTTTGACGACTTCTTCGTTTCCCCAATGCAAATACGCATAGATCGTTTTGGCAAATGGCGTTCCAAAGTCACCCAAGTGGTTGATTCGGACAACCTTGTATCCACATTTTTCCAAAATGTTTCCAAGGCTGTGTCCGATGATGGTACTCCGCAAATGACCGATTGAAAACGGCTTTGCGATGTTTGGCGACGAGTAGTCGATACAGACAGTCTTACCAGCACCGATGTCTGATGTTCCGTAGTCTTCTGACTCGTTGAAATCCTCTACCACCAATTTTGCGAACATCGCTCTGTTCAATGTGATATTGATAAATCCGGAGACACTGTCTATCTTAGCAAAATAGCCGGAGTCCGGGATTTGATTTAAGGTTTCTTTTACGATTTCGACAATCTGAGGGAGAGGTTTTCTTAGTTGCTTCACAACCGAAAATACAGGGATTGACAAATCGCCTAATTCAGCCTTTTTCGGTTCTTCGACTATGATGGATAGTTCGGCATTGAACTGCTTGCCTAACAGTTCCTCCAAGTCTTTTTTGATACGTAGTTTTAGATTGTTTAACATAGTATCTCCTCCTCTTCTTGTAACAGTTAATATTGTAGCACAAAACAATTTGTTTTGAGCGATTTATTTAGGATTTCGACAAGTTCTCTATCTCTAGATAGAGTTCTTCCACCTGGGATTCGATCGCTTCGATTTCCTCCGTTTTTACTTGGTACTTGTCTTTATCCATATAGATCTCTTCCACGAACAGTTCTTGACGTAGCGGTTCGAGACGTTGTTCATACTCCTCGATTTGTTGGACGAGTTTTTGAATGTTTTGTTCCTTGTTAATGGTCTTTTCTTGTCTTTGTTTCGATTCAATGGCTTTAGGGACTTCAAGGCTCATCAGATAGTCCACATATTCCGTGTAGTTGCCATCAAAGACGGTAACTTCTCTATCAAGGTTCACGATTTTGGTCGCTACTTTGTTGATGAAGTAACGGTCATGCGAGATGAAGATGATGGGTCCGTTATAGGCTTCGAAGACATCCTCGACGATGTTTTTCGTATCCAAATCCAAATGATTGGTCGGTTCATCCAAAATCAGAAGTTCCGGTTTTTCCAGCATCAGCAGTAAAATCGCCAAACGCACTTTTTCTCCCCCGGACAAGACCGATACGAGTTTATGTGCGTCTTCACCGGTGAACAATACCTTGGCGATGTCGCTTCTGACTTCGCCGATCGTCTTACCGGGATAGATATTGTGGATCGTCTGCATCACAGTCAGACTTTCATCGAACTGTGTCTGATTTTGATCAAAGTAACCGATCTGTAATCGTTTTAAAAATTGAAAGGATCCGGATAGCGGTGGGACACTCCCCATCAAGGTCTTGATGAGTGTCGTCTTACCGGCACCGTTGGGTCCGATGATGCCAAGTTTTTCAAAGCCTCTCATTTGAAAACTGATCGGTTTTGTCAATAAACCTTCGTATCCGATTCCCAGATTCTCACATTCGAGAATGTGCACTTCGGTCGGACGTTTCGTTGTGAAGGAAATTTTCACATGGGTTTCCTTGTTGGTCGGCTTTTCGATTTTTTTGATGCGATCGATCTTCTTGATCCGGTCTTGTGCCAACGAGGCGCGTTTCGAATTGTAACGGAATCGATCGACGAAGCTTTGAAGATGCGCAATCTCTTTCTTCTGTCTGAGATAGCGCTTCATTAGAAGTTCATAGCGTTTCACTTTTTCAATTTCATATTGATCGTAATTGCCGTCGTATTTCTCCATCGTGTTTTGATCGATCTCGTAGATCTTGTTGACGACCTTATTGATGAAGTACTTGTCATGTGTGATGACGAGTACGGCTCCATCATATTGTTTGAGATAATCCTCCAACCATTCGATGATTTGAATGTCCATATGGTTGGTCGGCTCGTCGAGAATCAACAAATCCGGTTTTTGCATCAGAAGTTTCGCGAATGCGATTCTCGTACGCTCTCCTCCGGAAAAGGTTTCGATGGTTCGATGGTATTCTTCTTTGGTGAAACCGAAACGGGTGAGTAACATATCAATCGTGGTTTCGTACTCGTAACCACCTTTGATCAGAAACTCGTGTTCGGTTCTGTCATATTTCTTCAGGATTTCCTCGGAATGATCGGATATCATCTGTTTGGCAATTTGGTCCAAACGCCTGCGAATCTCGATCACTTCGGAAAACACCAACAGGCATTCTTCCAACATCGTATGGTCCATTGAAGTGATGATATCTTGAGATAAATAGCCGATTTTTGCTTGCCCAAAAATAAAAATGTCCCCAGAATCTGGGGCAATTTCTTTCAATATCATTTTAATCAATGTGGTCTTGCCGACACCGTTCCTCCCTATGAGAGCAACCTTGTCCGCTGAGTTGATTTCTATCGATACATTGTCAAAAAGTACATTACCGCCAAATGTTTTTCTTAGGTTATTGATTTTTAGTAGATTCATGGGATCACCACCTAGAAAGCCAGATTTGGCGAGAATTTCACCAATATCATTGTAACAGATAAAAAAGCGATTGACAATAGTAAATTTTAACCAAATTGAAAATTCTTGATATAAACACCTTTTTTTACTCTGAAAACAAGGAAAAAGGCAGCTTAGCTGCCTTGGACGAGTGCAATCACTCCTAGGATATCATATACCAGATAATAGAGTCCTACGATCAACAATAAAATTCCCATGATCATCGATACCACTCTGGCGCGTTTGTCGACTTCGCCTGTGGTTTTGTATTTGATCTGTTGAAGCCATTGTACTGCTTTTGTCGGGAAGAAAGTGAAACGAACTCCCATCCAAAGAATCGCTACGGAAATTAAAAATCCGAGCACTAACATAAACCAATCCATACTTAATCCTCATCTCTTATGACATTGTCGTTTCGTTTGTCCAAAATCGATGGATCTTCCATGTAACTCTTGAACAGACGCAATGACAATGAATTATAGAGTCCGTCGCTGATGCGTTCATCGCCGACGACTCCTGCTTTCAATACTTTCTTGACGCCAATTTCCTTGGTGTGACGGTCCAAAACGACCGGTTCATACTTCTCGGTACCAATCGAGATGAACATCCCGGTTGTTCCGAAATTGTAGATATGATGGAATACCGGTGGCATCTTGATGGATTTCAAGTGAACCAAGAATACCGAGGTGTGAAACGGACTGACTTCAATCAAAGATTTCGGCAACATTCCGTGTTTGTCAAGCCACATCAGGAAGCGCACGGTGATCTTGATCATGAAATTTGGAACTCTGGTCAACATCTTCGCGACTTTATCGGTATCGTTCTTGACGTCCATGCCGGTGTTTTCTTGGATGACTTTGTCTAATTTCTCTTTGACGTCGTAAATGCTTTCGGTTCCGTCAAAGGTGAGTTTGACTGTGGTTTCATCCGCTGCGTCGATCAGCTTCTTTTTAATGACAAAAGAGACTTGGATGTTGTTTCTTTTGAAGACTCTACCGTTCATGATGAAACGGTTGAGTTTTGGTCTTAGGGATAGAAGTCTGACGATTGACGCTACTAGAATATCCAGATAAGTGAAGCGAAGTCCCTCTTCTTCTTTCTTTTTTGAAATATAGCTATCCATGCCTTCACAGTAATAGTCCTGTGCTTGCATCACCATCGCATCGTTACGTTCAAACATGATGTGTGGTACAAATTTCATCAACGGATCGATATTCTTGATTTTCTTTCCGTCTCTACGTAATCCAAACATGGGATTACCTCCTTTGTACGTGTTGTCGATTACCATTGATTTTATCACAATAAAGTCACATTATCAATCAATTTGCGAACAATGAGAAAAAAGGAAATCAATCTCTGGAAAACTATGTTATAATTTGATAATGAGGTGTTAGGATGAATAAAAAACGTATTACCTATGCTATTTTGCCATTCATTTTTATGGCAATCATACTATTCATAACTTACTTTGGTAATCAGTTTTATGCAGAAGCAATGGATGTTGAAGGAGTCGACTATTCTTATGTGTTCTTAGGATTCAATGAATGGGTTCCTTTTTGGGCATGGACAATTTACCCTTACATCATCGCTTATCCTTTTTGGATGTTGGCTTTCTTTGTAGTAGCGTATTATTCCAAGGAGCATTTTTATGAAATCTTAGCCGTAACAATCGTGACTTTTATCATCTGTGGATTGTGGTACTTCTTCTTCCAATCTGATGTCGAGTCTTGGCGGATCACATCGGGATTGTTTGCGAATGGTGAATATTTGGTTCCAAGAGACGATCTGAATTTCACAGAGAAGATCGTATTTATGATTTATCAGGCGGCCGGTCCGAGAAATGCGTTGCCATCAATGCATACGTTGATGAGTTGGATTGCGATCATCGGGGTTCGAATCGATAAGAAGATGCCGATTGGTTGGAAAGTCTTTATTTGGATCATCTCGATGGCGATCATCATTTCGACTCAAACCTTGAAACAGCATTACATCATCGACCTTTTGGTCGCAGTTGCACTGGCTGAAGCAGGATATTGGATTCTACGCAAATCGAAAATCACCTATTGGCTACGTGACTTCTTTACCAAACTCAATCAAAAGCACAATCTGGATTGGGATGGAACAATCGAATAAAGTAAAAGTTGTCGTTGACAACTTTTTTTATTTCTTTACGAGAAATAGTCTCTCTTTTGCCTTTTCATGGATTTTTTAAATGAATGCTTGAAATCATGCGTTTTATAATAGTATAATGAATTCAGTATGCTTTAAACTTATGGGGGAAATGAATGTTTCAAAAAGATCAACTGTCCGTCTTTGATTGGATCGGATATTATATTTTGATGGCGATTCCACTCGTCAATATCATTGTGCTGCTCGTCATCATGTTCAGTTCCAACAGCAATGAGACGCTACGTAATATGCTTTGGTCTCAGGTGCTCTTGGTCGTTTTGGTGTTCGCAGCGATATTCTTTTTATTCGCCGGATTGGTTCCGGATATCTGGAATATCATCCAAGAGCTCATCAGTACAATCAGACAATATATCGGAATGTAGGGAGATGAAATGAAAAAATACATGATGACTGTTTTGATGATTTTGGTTTCTTTGCTTCTGGTTTCCTGTACAAAGGGAACCAATGGAAACTCTTATGGGGACGATTTGTTCCACCAGGGACTGCTACCGGTGACGGAAGATGGAGTCCTATGGGGATACGCCAATACCAAAGGCGAAATCGTCATCGAACAACTTTACATAGGCGCAACGAACTTCTACGATTGTGGTGTTGCGGTTGTTTATGATGAAGGACGCGTTGCCCATATCATTGATACCGAAGGAAATATCATCCCTACCGAAGGGGTGAAAAGCATCCACGAATTCAATTCGTCGGGATACGCACCATTCTTATCGTCTGACTTGCAAATGGGGATTCTGGATTGTGAAGGAAACATTGTACTGGATGCAACATACAAAATGATCTTTCCTTCGTTTCTTAACATATTTATCTTCATTGAAGACAGTCCTAGAGAACTCCAAGGTTTGATCGATATCGAAGGTAATGTGATATTGGACGCTACATATAATTATATCAAACCGTTTTCTGGCATCAGTAATCTAACTCAGGTAACTGGAGAAGACAATATGGAAGGCGCAATCAATTCGGATGGAGAAGTTGTTGTTGAGCCTATCTATGAAAACATATTGATCGATTACTACCACAATTTCGTTTTGGCTAGAGATATGGACGGCATGTGGGGATTGTTTGACTCGGATGGAACAGCGATCGTCGATATGGATTCCATCATCCCAGTTGTCTTTGATGAAACCAATAAAGATGGAGAAAAGCTCGCAACCATGATCGATGAGGACCATAACATAACCATGATTGATGAAGATGGAGAAGTCGTTTCAACATTTATGGCACCGGAAGGAGCAATATTCGGAAATTACTATCCTTTGTATATTCCAATGTATAATTACGGGGTCAATGGATTCCGATCCACGGATTCTTACTCATTGGGAATCTATGACATCTACGGAAATCAACTGACAGATGAAAATGATGTGGGTTGGTATAATGATTTGCTTTACACGAAGTACGATCTTGACAATCACCAATTGGTATTTTATACATATGACCAGGAAGTAGTATTGGAGATTGAAGATCATATCTCTGTCGATCTGGATACAGGATATCCGGATTATTTCACGATTTATACGATCGATGAAAACAAGTTATACAGTATTCACATCTTCGACTATGATGGGAATCCGATTTACGAGGGCAGCAAGTTAAGCTACAACGAGATGTATTTACCTGTCAATCAAAACGGCTATACTCTGATCAATGAAGAAGTGAATGGAGAATATCTGTTTGGGTTCTTGGATTCCGATTTCAACGAAGTGATCGAACCAACCTTTGCATTGGATCAGGAGTATGTTGGACGTTGGGGCTTTTATCCGGATGGATACGCTGTTTTATCAATCGATGAAAAATACGGTGTGATCGATGGAAAAGGCAATGTCATTTTGGATTTCATTTACGAAGATATGAATCGTATAGGATTCTCCAAAGTAGAAGACAATTGGCTGTATCGATTATATACGATTTACTAAAAGTATAGCTTGAATAATATAAAAGGTCGACTTGAAGTCGACCTTGTTTTTATTCTAAATCAATAATTCTCATCGTGTTGGTCTTCCCGTGTTTCTGACCCCATCCTGAAGTCAACACCAGAGTGGCTCCTTTTTGGAATCCGAAGTCTTTGGCGACTTTCATCGCCACAGGGTCATGGGTTTCGAAATTGTTGATGTCATCGACTTTAGCTGCAAACACACCCCAGTAATAGGAGAGTTTTCTGCAGGTTTCGATGTTTGTCGTGATCGCGATGATCGGTTTGGATGGACGGAATTTGCACATCCGCTTCGCAGTACCACCGGTTTCGGTGAAAGCGATGATGACTTCCGCTTTGGGAAGCGTCATTACCGCTTGGCTGACGGCGATTCCAATCGCGTCGTTGACAGTATGGGAACTCGATTGGATCGCTTTGTCCAAACGATTTTCATAGTTGATGGTATCTTCGATCGCTTTGGCGATGGTATCCATCGTGAGTACGGATTCAATCGGATAATTTCCGGCTGCGGTTTCTCCAGATAGCATAATAGCATCGGAACCGTCTAGAATCGCGTTTGCCACGTCACTTGCCTCCGCTCTTGTCGGTCTTGGGGAAGTGGTCATGGATTCGAGCATATGAGTTGCGGTGATAACCGGTTTTCCAGCTTCATTCGCTTTGGCGATGATTTTCTTTTGATAGATTGGTACGAATTGAGTGGAAACTTCCACACCCAAATCACCACGAGCGACCATGATGCCATCGACGACTTTCAAGATATCGTTAAGATTGTCAACGCCTTCTTGGTTTTCGATTTTGGCAATCAGCTCGATTGAAGAATTTCCTTCTTCTTTCAAGATGGCTCTCACGGCTTGCACATCTTCTTTTCTTCGGACAAAAGACAAAGCGATCAAATCGACATGTTCTCTTGCGGCGAAGCGGAGATCCTCATCGTCTTTTTGCGAGATGAACGGCATCGAGAGTTTGACGTTTGGAACATTGACTCCCTTGCGACTTTTGATTACTCCCGGATTAAAGATCTTGCATTGGAAGGAATCCTTTCCTTTTGCGACTACATCGAGTCTCATTTTGCCGTCGTCGATCAACAGATAGTCTCCGACTTTGATATCATCGAAGAGTTCCGGAGCCGAGATATGGAAACGGTCATGGGTTCCCAAAACCTCTTCCTTGACGATTTCCACCAAATCACCTTTAGCGAATGTTGCAAGATTGTTCTCGAACATTCCCGTCCGGATTTCCGGTCCTTTGGTATCTGCCATGATCCCGATGAAGCGATTTTTTTCTTCCGAGATGTTGCGGATCATTTCAATGCGTTGTTTATGGTCATCTCTCGTTCCGTGAGAAAAATTCAATCGTGCGACATTCATCCCTGCATCGATCAGTTTGGAAATCATTTCCGGTGTGTCAGTCGCAGGTCCTATGGTACAAACAATCTTGGTTTTTCGTTTCATGATAAACCTCCTCGGGTTACGTCAGTACTATTATACAATACTTCAAAAGAAAAATCACATGAAAAACATGTGATTGTTTTGTTTAGTAGGACTGTTTCGATGGTATGACACCTCGGACTCCGCCTCTTGGATTCGACATGTCTCCTAGGTATCTCGGAATCAGATGGACATGCAAGTTCATGACTGTCTGACCTGCGGCAATACCGTTGTTGATGCCGATATTGTATCCATCCGGTTGATGGAGTTTGTCCAAGATGATCTTCGCTTCGATGATCGCGGCGTCCATATCGATAAGTTCGTTCTTGTTCATCGCGAAATAATCCGGGATATGTCGTTTCGGTATCACCAAACAGTGTCCTTTGGAAACAGGGAATTGGTCATAAATGACAAACATCGTCTTGTTTTCATAGACGATGTTTTCGTGTTGTTTGTATTTCTCGCAAAAAATGCACATTATTTCCGAAACAGGATTCCGACGCCGATGGCAATGAAGATCGCCGGTACGATATAACCTTTGAAATCCCAACCGTTCTGTTGCAACAAGAATCCAACCCCGATCACGAGCAAGACCGCATTTCCAACGGTGACGCCGGTACGAGACATGCTGACGATTGCTGGTATGATCAAGAACAGTGTCCACCAACCATCAAAGAATATATTGAATGTGAACCAACCAAAAGCATTGATAAGCAACAATGCTCCTAGAACGATCAATACGACCGCAAACAAATTTCTATTCTTCATTGTATCCTCCTATAACGATATCTGCTATTTCCAAGAGATTATCGATCCGATAATCCGCTTTATCACAATTCTTCGCATCATTTATCGCAATCGCCGTCATTTGTCCGGCTTTCGCAGCCTCGATTCCGGCGATGGCATCTTCGATCACGACACACTCTTCCGGGTTCAAACCAAGACGCTTCGCTGCAATCAAGAAGACCTCCGGGTCGGGTTTGGATCTCGTGATGTCTGTCCCGTCGGCAATGGCATCAAATGCATCCGATAATTCGATTTGTTTGAGGATGCGTTTGGTGTTCTTGCTGGATGATCCGATTGCCATTTTGATGTTATTTTCTTTTAATTGTTCATATAATTCATTAAAATTGTCTAATATATCATATCTTTTTAATTCAGATAGGGATTCTTTGTAAATGTCGTTTTTGAACTCCAACATTTCCTGTTTTTGTGAATCCGTATATTCCTTCTTCGCCTTTTCCAAGATAATTTCCAAGGATTCGGCGCGAGAAACTCCCCGAAGTCGATTGTTGATGGTCTTGTCGAATGGGATATTCTCTCTGTCTGCCAGTTTCTTCCAAGCTTTGTAATGGAATTCATCGGTTGACACGATGACACCATCCAAATCGAATATGACACCTTTAATCGTCGTCATCGTCATCTGTCTCACTCCATTTCACGGATGCACTGTTTCGTTTCACTTTGACATAAGCGATATTGTCCACAACTCTTAATTTACAAGTGATTCTTCGAATGTTTGGCGGAATATGATAATCCGCGGAAACCAAATAGACATGATGTCTGACCCCAGAGAATCCATAGACCACGGCCTGATACAGTCCTCCGAGCAATCCCAGATTGAGTCCATTTTTGAATAGGATCGGATTCTTGATATCCAAGTCTCCAAGACCGTTGTAAGCATCGAGCGCATCATCGTACAGATTGCTCTCGCAAGCTTCTATGATGTACATGGTGCGTGCAAAATAATCAGGATTTACGGAACGTCTCATATAGTAGTCATAGCAGGTTCTATGTACAATGTCCGGGAATTCCTCACGGAACATTGCGAGTGTAATCAATGCGCTGGAATTCTGAACGTAGGAAGATTCCCGGTAATCGATATATCGATCGGTTTCTCTGAAACGGATCCGTTTCAAAGAGGATACCTCTTTATCCGGTAAGGACAAATACCCGTCAAACGCTTCGACGATATAGTCGATATTTTCTTTTTTGGTATAGAGTCTTCTTCTCAACTCTCGTAGTTCCTTGATCAATTCTTCATAGTTTTTTTCATCAAACATTGTCTTGACTTCCGCTTTGTCGGTTTGTTTTGCGAAAGCCACACATTTGATGACTGCATCCAATGCATTGTCGATCACTTTGTTGGTATAGACTTCATTATCGATTTTGCCATGAGAGTTATCGATTCCTCGAACTCTCAGGAAGTCGTAGTGTTTTTTGTTATCGGAAAGTTTTGCATATGAGAGATAGAACCTGCACATCTCAAGAAGCATCTCCAATGCGCCTTCAAACAAAACGGAGTAATCCGCTGCTCGTTCAATGTATTGGTAGACTCCATAGATGATGGATCCATTGACATGGATCATGTTTTCGATTTCTTTTGGATCGAGTTCTACGCCATTCGCTCCAGACAAGACCGGATACAACGCACCATCATAGCCGTAGTTTCTTGCTCGCTTTTTGGCTTCATCCAAGCCGTGAACACGATACATCACCATATGTCTGGCGCTTTCCGTGTCGGTATTGATATAGAACGGCATGATCATCAACTCCGCAGACCACTCCACGGCTCCATATCCGTATTGACCGGAGAGTCCCATCATCGGTACGGACACATGATCGTTTGCCGGTCTGTGTGCAATCAATTGATAGACTGCATATTCCGTGATATCTCTGGCAGTATCATTGTTGTAGACATTGACCGCTGCGATTTCATACATATGTTCAAAGAACTCTTCGTTTCTTTGATACAGGGTTTTAAATCCGGTTTCTTTCGCTTGGGTCAATTGTTCTTTTAGTTTCTCTTTTGCCTCAGGATCATTATATAGAACTCCGGCATATTTATATACCGTGTATACTTTGTCCGGACGCAAGGTCATTCTGAATTTCGAGATGCTCTTGGTTTTCGCCATATCGGTGACTTCGAAATTGCGTTCTTCTAAGACGCCGACAAACACATCTTTATCGGTTCTCTTCGTTTTCGAATGAATCAGGATCATATCGTCTTTCTTTTCGACTTGATCCTTGACCAAATGGATATCAT
>JAFGQH010000010.1 GCA_016935815.1 Bacilli bacterium
ATATCACGAACGGTAAGTTTTTCATCGATGATCATCTGTGAGATTTTTTTGATTCTTGTGATGTCTTTTAGTTTGGATAATGATCGAGCGTGACCCATCGTGATATTACCGTTATTGATTTCTTGTAACACTTCAGATGGCAGATTTAATATACCAAGTGCATTGGAAACATAGGAGCGACTTTTTCCGATTTTTGTCGCTAACTCCAAATGGGTCAAATTCATCGTCTGTATTGCATTTTGATACGCTTCCGCTTCTTCGACTATCGTCAAGTCTTCACGCTGGATGTTCTCTAGTAGCGCTAATTCTGCCAGATATTGATTGTTGTAGTCTCTGACGATTGCGGGTACCGTCGAAAAGCCGGCAAGCTCAGAGGCCTTGCAGCGTCGTTCTCCGGCTATCAACATATATCCGTTGGATACTTTTTTTACGAGTACCGGTTGAAGAACTCCGTTGATACGAATGGATTCTGCCAGTTCCCGTAAGGATTGTTCGTCAAAATGACGGCGTGGTTGAAATGGATTGGGTTGGATTGCTTTGAGATCGATATCGATGACTTCTTCTTTTTCGATATCGATGATCTCGTTTTCTTTTAACAGATCATCCAATCCTCTTTTAATGAATTCATCTTTGTTCATTTCGCGTGATCACCTCTTTTGCTAATTTCTTATACCCGATAGAGGATTTGCTCTTCGGTGAGAATACTGTTACCGGAACCCCATAAAATGTGGCATTGGAACAGGTGATGTTTCGTGGAATAATCGTTTGGAACACTTTTTCGTTGAAGTATGTTTTGATTTCATTGACAACTTGGTACCCAGATGTGACACGAACATCCAACATTGTCATCAAAACACCAAATATTGTCAAGGTTTCATGATTCACTTTCTTCTTGGTTTGAATCAATCGAACCGTATTCAATAACTGAGTCAATCCATCCATCGCCAAGAATTCACATTGTACCGGAATGATGACTCCGTCAGATGCCATTAAAGCATTGGTTGTGATATAACCCAAGGAAGGCGGACAATCAATCAATACGATGTCGTAGTCGTTTTTCTTATCTTGTAACATGGAATGTAGAATAAAATCTCTGTTGGAATCCAGTATGATTTTTTCTTCAATCCCTTCTACCACAGTTTTTGCAGGAAGGACATCGATTTTCTCATTTTTCGATTTCAAAACCACATCATCGAATTCCGCTTCACGAGTAAAACAATCAAAGACAGATTTCTCAAAACTGCCTCGATTGATTCCCATACAAGTGGTCGCATTGGCTTGATAATCCAAGTCGATCAACAAGATTCTTTTTCCCATGTCGGAAAGAGAACTTGCAAGATTGATTGCGGTCGTAGTCTTTCCGACTCCACCTTTTTGATTTGCAATTGATAATACTAAACTCATAAACAACACCCTTACTTCGTTTGATTTAAATATTCCTTGATCATCTCATAATTATCATTGTAAAAAGCGATGACTTGAGGAGAGAAGAATTCTTCCAATTCATTGATTGGCAATACTTCTGCCGTTTGATCGGAATCGGATGAACGATCCAATCGATTCCATTCTCGGTTTTTTTCTATTTCTCTCGCTAATGCGCGATAGATAAGACAGAATCCGATAATCTGTTCTTCGCGATACTCCGAGATTTCTTCCACCAGATAACAATATCTGTCTTTTTGATACCTTCCGGTATCTTCGAATTGAATATAGAAATTGATCAGCATATTGAACATATCCGTATTTTCATTCAATAGGTATTTTCCCAATAGATTGGATGTTTTTTTCATCGCTACGGAAATCTCCGGATTATCAATGATCTGATTCAATCCTTTTTCGTGGATATAAACATACAAATCCATCAAGTTGACGATTTCTTTTCCGTCTTTCATAATCTGTTCCGCAATGAATTGGCTCAATTCAAATGCGGCTTTTTGAAATTCTAAATTTTCATAAATAGGAGACTGATGTGCATCTTGTCGGATATCTTCTAGATAATATAAAATATCGTCTTGATATTTTCCGATGATATGATTCATCTTGACCCACTCATAGTTTAAATCGGTGTAAATCTTTTCGTTATGCAATATATGTATCAAATTGATAATATAAAACATCACCAACATCACAACAAAAATATATTCTGATCCGACGATATCATTCGCAATCACAAGTCCAGCTTTGAACACGACAGTGTAATAGGCTCCAAGTCCGGCAACGATTGTACCATACAACAAGTATGAGAACAATTCTTGATAGAAAATGATAATCGATAATGCAATGTAGAAGAATAGATAAGCATAGAAGGAGTTGACTCCTTGTGTATAATAAAGCATTAGAGCAATCGAATAAATAATCGATACTTGCATCGCTGCCCAGGTTTTTCCAAAATGAACCAAAAGGAACATCACAGCTAGAAAAACGAATAATAGTGAGATAGTGATAATTTTCATCGCCACCGAATACACGAAGAAAGTGGAATACGGAATAGAAATCACCGTCATGACCATCAAGAATACAATTACTAACCAGACTTTGATTTTTCGAACCTCGCTCATCGGCAAAAATTCGGTGTTGAATACTTTTCGAAAGAACTCTTTCATGAGGATGCACCTCCTGACTGGAATGCATCCGCAATGATGGCATCAAATACTTCCGGATTCTCCTGATAGATTTTCATCACTCGCGAATCGATGTTGTAATAATAATCTGTGTTTATGATCATTTGGTAGATTTGCTCATCAGAAATCTTGTTTAACCCCACCAATCCTTTTTTCAAAGCGACATAGAAAATCACAAAGGCGATGATTCGTATCTCCTCTGGATCCCCTTGCTTGTTTAGAGTTTTGAAATGTGTGGCTGAAAAAATCTCTCTGCGTTTGATGTCAATCGTGTATGTCTTTCCTAGCTTAACCGCGATTCTGCTTAAGGGGCTTTTATTGATAATTCTTAGTTTTGATAACCGATCTAAATCAATTGGTTCAAAATCAGGATGAACTTCCAGTATCGTATCATAACTCTTTCCTAGATCAAGATCCTTCAAGATTTCCAAACGTTCTTGGAAAATGTTTGGTAATTCCAATTTTTGACTGAACGCCTCCAAGAATTCATTGACCTGACCATAGAAACTATCCACGTCTTTATCTTCTTTATGGGTTTGAAATTTTAATTTCTGAAGAAGGTCTATATTACGATACTCTACTTCTTTTGATTTCGAGATTTGATTGTAGAAAAACGACTTTTCCTTCATGATAATATAGGAAGATATCGTCAACATCACCAGAAACAAAATGGAAAATAGTGTGATATTAAACTGAGTTCCCAGCGTGCTGGTATTCAATGTATTTAACATCTCAGGAAAATTGGCTACTACGAATACCATTGTAAAAATAAAATAAGCATTGCTAATCAGGATAACTTTCAAATCCTGATATATCGCTGCGAGTCCATATACAACGAATAAGAGCGGAATTAATGATGGTGACTGGAAGATGATGATCATTGCTGTAACGATTGAGAACATTCCCAATGTCAATAAGTATTTATTGAACTTCAAGTAGTTGTGATCTTCCACTCCATATGCACTCATCACAAAACTGATAATCAAGACAAGCAAGAATCCGGAAACAAGAGGAACAATTGTTTCTGCAGGATATTTGCCAATGATCATATAGGTTAATGTCATTGCCAACAAAACCAAAAACACCACAGAGACAATGGTGTTCTTTCCTAGCAGATTCTTGATTTCCAAGTGATCGCGATATTGTTCGATTTCCGAAAATGCATAAGTTTTCTTCTTGCTCAAGGGAACCTCCTATAACGGTTGCTTCTTGATTTTACCAAATAGTCTTGGATAGTTTGTATCTGTTGGTTTGATTTTTAGAATAAAGATTAGAACATGTGTCTCTTGTAGAGACACTTGATAAGATTGCACGTGATCCAATTTCCCACCGAGAATCTGAATTCCATTTAAAGCTTCATGTAACTCTTCTTCATATTGAATTGATTTATATGCAACAAACATACCTCCGGGTTTGACAAATGGCAAAGTCAATTCAATCAAAATGCTTAATCTGGCCACCGCTCTTGAAACAACTATATCATAATGATTCTTATAGTTCCATTCCTCGGCTCTTCCGTGAATCAATTGAACTTGTTTCAAATCCAGTGAATCTACTAAATCATTCAAAAAGCGGATTCTTTTTCCTAGAGAATCAATGATGGTAACATCCAGATTCGGTTGTACGATCTTTAAAGGCAGAGATGGGAATCCGGCTCCGGCACCTACATCTAAAAGACATTTTCCATTCAAATCAATATACTTGGAAAGAATCATGGAATCATAAAAATGTCGATAATAAACCTCGTCGATATCTGTGATACGAGTCAAGTTGGTTTGATTATTGGCGCTGATCAGTAGATTGTAATACATCTCGAATTTTGAGTCTTCGAGATGTTTGTTTAGTAACGGATCCAGTTGTGTGCGTACTTGAAACATAAGTTCTCTCCTATATATGAATCTATTCTACCACAATATTGAAACCTTGTGTGAATTATTATGAAACTTATGTTTCATATTTTCGTTTCAAATATATAAGTAACATCTGAATATCTGATGGATTCACTCCAGATATTCTGGATGCTTGAGAAATCGTTAAAGGTCGAATTGCATGGAATTTGCTTCTGGCTTCCAAAGCCAGATTCGGTACATCATCAAAATCGATAGCTTTTGGTATCTTGATGTTTTCTTCCTTTTTCAGTTTATTTGCTTCTTTGATTGCTTTATCGATATATCCTGCGTACTTAATGTTGATTTCTACTTGTTCTTGTACATCGATATCAATAGTATGATCAAATGGGTGAATATCCAACAAATGGGAAAAACTGATATCTGGTCGTTTCAAGAGGTCATATAATGATGTTTTCCCTTTTATGTTCATTCGATTATTCTGTTCCAAATAATCTTGAATTTCTTTTGTTGGTGTTACATAATGTTCACTCAGATATCGAATGGTCTCATTGACACTGTTTCGCTTCTGATCAAAATGTTGATAACGATTCTTTGAAATTAAACCAATATGGTATCCATAATCTGTTAATCTTAAATCTGCATTATCATGACGTAATAACAAACGAAATTCTGCTCTTGATGTCAACATACGGTAAGGTTCATTGGTTCCTTTTGTGACGAGATCGTCAATCAACACACCGATGTATGCTTCATCTCTACGTAATACAAACGGTTCTGATAAATCGAGTTTTCTGCTCGCATTAATACCTGCCATTAAACCTTGAGCAGCCGCTTCTTCATAACCGCTTGTGCCGTTGACTTGCCCGGCGAAAAATAGATTTTCGATTATCTTTGACTCCAAAGACGGCCACAATGTTCTCGCATCAATAGCATCATATTCTATCGCATATGCATATTTGGTAATCACTGCGTTTTCAAGTCCCGGAAGAGAATGTACCATTTCTTCCTGAATATCGAAAGGCATCGAAGTTGAAAATCCTTGGAGATATACCTCATCTAGATGTGCGGATTCCGGTTCGATGAATAGTTGATGCCTCTCTTTATCGGCAAAGCGTACCAACTTATCTTCAATGGATGGGCAATATCTAGGGCCAACACCTTCTACCAAGCCACTGTACATAGCTGATTTTGTTATATTCAAATTAATGATCTTGTGTGTTTGAGGTCTTGTGTGAATCAAATAGCATGGCCATTCGTTTTGCAAAACACGAAGATGTTGTTTTTCATAACTGAATTGATAAGCAAAATCGTCTCCAGGAGATAATTCCATCTTGGAATAATCTATGGAGTCCCGTTTCACTCTTGGTGGTGTTCCGGTTTTCAGGCGGAAAGTTTCATGTCCCAAATCCCGTAAATGCTTCGACAATCCTATGGATGCTTTTTGGTTGCTGGGACCTTCTGTTTTCGCGGTGTTTCCAATGAGGATTTTAGCTTCCATAAATGTTCCGGTTGTAATGATAACGGTCTTGCCTTGTATCTCTGTACCGTCTTCCAAACGCACTCCGTTAACAACATTGTTTTCTACCATCAATTCCTTAACATATGCTTCTAGCAGATCAAGATTTTCTTGATTTTGCATGGTTTTTAGCATTTCTGCCGGGTATTCAACTTTGTCTGATTGCGCTCTGAGCGCTCGAACTGCTGGGCCTTTTGATTTGTTCAGCATCTTCATTTGCAAGCATGTTTTATCCGTGTTTTTTCCCATCTCTCCACCCAAGGCGTCTATCTCTCTTACCAAAGTGCCTTTCGCTGGTCCTCCGATGGATGGGTTGCATGGCATAAAAGAAACCATTTTCAGGTTTCCTGTGATCAATATTGTATTTTTATTCAATCTGGCGGACGCCAATGCGGCTTCTGTTCCGGCGTGCCCCCCACCAATTACGATACAATCGTACATAACATCACTAGCTTTCTAATTTCATTGTAACAGAAAAAATATTTTCCACAAAATGATTCTATCAAATAAGACGATAGTGCTCCATTGCGTTTTTCACGCCGAAATCCATTACATCTGTCGTTACATATTCAGCCACTTCTTTTAGTTCTGAAGCCGAATTGCCCATGGCGATCCCGTGTCCGACCAACTGCAACATTTGTTTGTCGTTCATCCCATCACCAATCGCATAAACGTCTTTGAGAGCATAGCCAAGACGTTTTGCCAGAATTTCAACACCGTCTGCTTTTAATCCACCAGTAACATTGACATCATATCCCATTGCATTGGAACGATTGAATTGCAATTCTGGCATTTTTTCTCTCATGTCGTCAACTTTATCACTATCAAATACTAACATCGAGAATACATTGCGATTCGGGTAAAAGTTGCGGTCGATATCAGGAGTATTAATACGAAATATACCACAAAATTTATCTGGTATATCGGTGTCTTTTCGATATGCGAGATATCCATCCTCATATTCAATGACTAAATCAGCTGATTCTTGATCGCAATATTCCATCAATCGTTTCACTACGGATGAAGGAATATATCGTTCATATATTACTTGTCCTTGGGATTCGACATACCCGCCGTTCGCAAGAACAAGATGATCGACTCCTAGGATTGTATCAAAATCGTACAGGAGATGAGAACTCCGTCCTGTCGCGATCGCTATTTCGTGCCCGTTTTCTTTTAATTTGCGAATGGTTTCCACCACTCCGGCCGCGGGTTTGCCTTTTTTCAGTGCGGTTCCATCAAGATCTATGCATATCAACGCCATTGCTATCCTCCTATAAAAGAATCTCATCCGAAGCATCTCCACCCACATAAACACCTTACTTAAGGCTGCTTCCGTCAAGACCTGACCTGGTTCGTGGGCATCTATTGAGTGAAGATGCTTCGACTGAGATTCCATCGATATTATATCATATTCCATTTTAAATTCAATTTTTTTCGATTCGAATTGCTTTGAAAAATTCCTTCATCATTTGGCTGGCTTCTTGTTTCAAGATTCCAGAAATCACTTCGACTTTGTGATTCAATGACAAAGAGAATACATTGGCTTTGGATTGATGAGCCCCGAATTTCGGTTCTATCGCACCATAATACACTTTTGATATCCTAGAATTGATGATAGCTCCTCCACACATCACGCAGGGTTCTAAAGTGACGTATAAATCACAATCTTCTAAGCGCCAA
Source organism: Bacilli bacterium (assembly GCA_016935815.1). Classification (GTDB taxonomy): domain Bacteria; phylum Bacillota_I; class Bacilli_A; order Izemoplasmatales; family Hujiaoplasmataceae; genus 4572-104. The sequence continues at coordinate 7,671 of JAFGQH010000010.1, forward strand.
CTACCGATTTTTTTCGTCGCTTTTTGAATCGCAATCATCTCTGCATGAGATAAAGCGCTTTGTTTCGATTCTACTAGATTGTGTGCTTTGGCGATAACTTGATTGTCTTTCACAATCACACAACCGACTGGAACTTCATCGAGATTAAAAGCCTTTTTTGCTTCTTTCAAAGCTAAGGACATAAAATACTCCGGACTATTTTTTATGTATTTCATAATTCACAGGCTTTCCTGGTACGTCATGGCAATCTCTGCATCTAGCTTCATAGGAATCCTTCGCTCCAACCAAAATGATAGGATCGTCATATTTTGCAGGCTTACCATCAATGATTCGTTGGGTTCTCGTTGCAGGAGTATGACACTTAACACAAATTGCGGATAGTTTGGTCACATATTCAGCCAAAGCTAATAACTTCGGCATGAAAGAGAATGGCTCCCCTCGGAAATCGCGATCCAATCCAGATACGATAACACGTTTTCCTTGATCTGCGAGGTATTCGCAGATATCAACAGCCTCTTCCCCTAAGAATTGAATCTCATCTACCGCTACAACATCGGTATCAGGGCGGATATATTGCATCATTTCGTCCGCTTTTGAAATCGATATGGATCGCGTTCTTGAATTGTTATGAGATACCACTTCATCTTCTGCGTAACGATTGTCGATTGTCGGCTTAAAGACGACAATATTGCGGTTAGCGTACTGCAATCGTTTGATTCTTCGAATCAACTCTTCGGTTTTTCCGGCAAACATAGGACCGGTAATGACTTCAATCCATCCATCTTTTTGAGTTAAATACATAATCATTCTCCTTTTCAAAAACTATTATAACAAAAAGGCGTAAAAAAAAGCCAAGGTTTTTGGCTTTTTAGTTATTTTCTTCTTCTGTAATACCATACTTCTTATTGAACTTGTCGATTCTTCCGGCAACTGTAGTGAATTTTTGTTTTCCGGTATAGAATGGATGGCAATTCGAGCAAGTGTCCACGTGAATGTTTTTTTGAGTGGAACCTGTTTCGAATGTGTTCCCACATGTCGAGCAAGTAACAGTAATTTTATGATAATCTGGATGAATATCTTTTTTCATATCGATCCGACTCCTTCCGCCATGATTGATCTATAATCATAGTAAGTTTCTATCATATAGCAAAAGTATTATATCA
>JAFGQH010000011.1 GCA_016935815.1 Bacilli bacterium
GAAGCGTTTGAATTATGGAGATTACTGGATTGAGACGGTATTTATCGATGATCAACCAGTGGAATTCATTCCCTATAAGAGTGGAATTGCCATTGAAGGAGAAATCAAAGGTTCGAGAATCGAAGTCATTCTCGATTATCCATATTAAAAAACAAGAGACTCTACCAAGGAGTCTCTTTTTGTTTGATTTCTTTTTCGTATAATATTTCCAAATCGCTTTTTTGTTTTTTCGTTAAAGAAACATTCAAAGATTGAATATTATCATGTAAATGGCGACGTGATTTTGTGCCTGGTATGACAGTACTTACTTCCGGAAAACTCAGGATAAACTGCAGAGCATATGGAGCAATGTTTTCGGTATCCAGAATATCTTTGATTTTAGCCACAATTCCAGCGCGAGTTTTCTTCGTCGTATCACTCCATCTCGACCGGATATCAATGAATTCAGAAGTGGCATTGTATTTTCCAGTTAACCATCCCGAATCATATGGGACTTTGATAATCAAAAGAATTCCCCTTTCCTTGATTTGAGCAAACCGTATCTTCGGAGATTGATGAATGATATTGAACATGATTTCTATCACATCGACGTCCAAATGGCTTAATACCATATCCAAGTCTTCCAAGGAATCTATGGAAACTCCCCATTTGTGTATTTTACCGCTCGATTTCAGCTGCTTTAATACCTCTGGAAGATCGCTTTTGCCTTCTAATATATATTGCTCAGGGTTGTGTAGGATTACGCTATCCAGGTAATCTGTTTGTAATTGCGCAAGAGAGCGCTTGACGGACGCTTCGATGCCCTCTTTTGAGAATGCCCATTCTCCATTGGGACCATGTCCGACTTTCGTATTGATGATGACTTTCTCACGAAACGGCTTTATAGCTTCGCCAAGGATTTTTTCACTGTTTCCATCGGCGTAATTTGGTGCGGTGTCAAAAAACGTAACGCCATTCTGTATGGCTTCTTGAACAAGTTTGATACCTTCCTCAAACGAGGTTCCTTGCCAAACATTGTTATTCCCTAGTTGCCAGCCACCAAAGCCAATGACACTAACCGCTTTTTGGTCTTGGAAATGATATCGATATTCCATGTCTATACCTTCTCTTTGCGGAAATTGACTAATTTGACAAACAGGTGATTCTCTGTTGAGAATGGCCATTCGAACCATTGATAATCGCTTTGCCTTAATTTGGTTGATAGGTCATAAAGACCATAATCTCCAAACCCAAACCCATACTTTTCGTTATAATCTAGATAATACTGGTCCATTGATGATTTTGCTGCTATGGCTTCGTGCAATAATTCATAAGCAGGGGATTTCAGACCGGCTTCGAAGATATCGCTCATCACAATGGCAATACCATTCTTGTTCAACAAACGAACCAGACTGTTATTAAAATGAGAAATTGTTATCTGCATTAAATCGAGGAATGAGGTTCTTAAATGGTCCATTAATTCGTGAGGATAATTCAGTGTGCCAAGCATTGTTATTCCTGTCATCAATTGTGGATATAGTAATTGAGTATAAATTGGCGATACGATAACAAGATCAAATTTTTGCTTGATCTTCTTAGAGAAAACGTGCGCTTGAATTTTATTGCGAATGGAATGGATCCAAGCATCAACCCCCTTTATGGAGTCGACTTGGATGAGATGATTCACCATTAAATCCCATTTCGGTTCGTTTGCCAAACCGCTGTAGTCCATAGGTAAGAGCCGAACACTTCCGTCAGGTAACTGGTAATTGTTTTTCGCTTTGATTAACGCATTTTTGTCAATATCCGAAATCGTAATATGGTTATCGCTCTTAGCAAGAATATCCAAATTGATGTCATCGCTGTTACCAGCTCCGAGAATAAGAATATCCTTGTTTGTGAGGTGCGACTGGTAAATTACCTCCAGAATTGTATTGGTAATGGATTCTCGGTATTGGCTCCAATTGAGAGATCGATTTGTTGTGGATTCGTTAAGAATGCGATTGAATTCTACTAAAGTACTCATAAAAAGCCCCCATTTTCTGTCTTCAATTCCATTATACATGGAATTATTTTCCTGTCAAAAGAAGTCCACTTTTTTCCTCCTTACCACTTTGTAATAAGGTTACTGAACCGTTATTTTAAGGGGTAAACGCCAATAATTATTTGGTAATTTGGTCTTTTATTCCCATATTAATTATGTTATAATTAACACGTTATTATATAGGACGGACGAATATTGAAATCCAGGGATTAAATAATTCTATTATTTAGTCTTTATCTGGTATGTTTTGAGCCGGATCGATGTAAATGTGTTTTAGTGTCCTATGGATTTTATGATTTATTGACAAAACAACTTGGTATTTTGCACATGCGGAAAAAGGTAGTATTTGTGTACTACCTTTTATACATAATGCGCTCAATATATAAAAATGTAGTAAGGAGGATGGAAATGAAGTATGTAACTACATTTATCGCTTTGCTCTTGGTTTACCTGCTTTTAGCTGGTTTTGTTTGGAGTGAAGTGATACTGGGAAGTATCGTAAGTGTAGTTTTAACAATGATTTTGGTAAAACGTCTTAATTTCAAAATTGATGCGAAATTCCCAATTAAACTGTTAAAATTCTTATTTGTATACATCCCAGTATTTGTTTGGAAACTCATACTCGCCAACATCGATGTGGCAAGACGAGTATTGAGTCCTAAGATTCCTTTAAATCCTGGAATTGTGAAAGTGAAGACAGAATTGAAAGGCGACTTAGGAAAACTGACATTGGCAAATTCGATTACTCTGACACCGGGTACTCTGTCAATTGATGTCGAAGATGATTATATCTTTGTTCATGCAATTGACGTCAAAGGGAAAACGGAAGTCGAAAACCAAGCCAATATTTCAGGACCTTTTGAAAAGATTTTAGGAGGTATATTTGAATAATGGAATGGTTAAATTATGTCGTATTCTCATTGATGGGATTGGGAATATTGTTTACAGTAATCCGATTTGTTCTGGGTCCAAAATTAAGCGATAGAGTTGTATCTTTGGATACGTTCAACATGATTGTAATCGGTGTGATTGCCATCTTGGCGTTGGTATTCGAAAGCAGCCTTTATTTGGACATTGCAATTGTATACGCAGTTCTTGCGTTCTTAGAGACGGTTGTATTCGCTAGATATCTGGAGGGAAAAGACAATGGAAATAGCTAGTTATGTATTTCTTATCATTGGTGGTTTGTTTTTCCTTTTAGGTGGACTTGGTGTTCTTAGAATGCCGGATACGTTCAATCGGATTCAAGCAGGAACAAAGGCGACTACACTTGGTGCGTTTTCTACTATGATTGGTGTAGGCTTTGCGGCTGCAGCAAGTGGAAACTGGGATTGGATATCGAAAGTGATTATTATCATCATATTCATCGTCATTTCCAATCCAGTGGGATCTAGTGCGATTGCAAAAGCAACATATAACTCCAAAAATATACCTGACAATTTGGTTCAAGACGATTTGAAAAGTAGAGGTGAATCCAAATGACATTTTATGATATCATCTCGATCGTAGTTGGTGTTTTGTTGTTGGGAATCGCTTTTATGGCGATCAATGCAAAACGTTTGATCAATTCCGTATTGTTCTTATCGGCTTTGAGTATGCTCGCTGTTGTTTCATTCGTACTCTTGAAAGCTCCGGATGTAGCAATCACGGAAGCAGTCATCGGTAGCGGTTTGGTAACAGCTTTGTTTGTGTTTACCTTGTTGTCTGTCAGAGGGAGGGAATCTCAATGAAAAATGTATTCGGATTTCTGATTTCTGTTGCACTGGGCATATTCATTATTTTAGCGTTGGCAAATACAGATGCATTTCCAGCATTTGGCGATGTTGATCTGACAGAACGTATTTCTAATGCTTACTTGGACATCAACAACGTGGAACAAGTTGGTTCCGCAAACTTGGTCACAGCAATCGTTGTTGGCTATAGAGGATTCGATACCTTGGGAGAAGTCACTGTATTGTTCATCAGTGCTTTGGGTGTCGCTTTCATCTTTGGCGGTGTCAAACAAAAGCGTTTGGATCTTGATTTTAAACCGAACTTCATGTTGAGAGTCGGTTCAAACATCCTTTTCGGAATTATCTTGGTTACAAGTTTTTATATCATTTTACATGGTCATCTAACTCCGGGTGGAGGGTTCCCTGGTGGAGCCATCATCGCAAGTGCGGTGTTATTGCTTTATCTGGCTGATGATCGTTTTCGAAGCAATGTCAAAGGCTTTAAAGTTTTGGAAGGTGTTGCCGGTAGCATCTTTGTCGTTATCGGACTGTTAGGTTTGGTATTTGCAACTGCATTCCTAGAAAACTTCTTACCTGCAGGAACGGTTGGTAACTTGATTTCTGCTGGTATCATTCCGGTCATCTATGTTCTTATCGGTCTCAAGGTCGGTAGTGAAATCGCCGGAATCGTTGACAATTTCCTGACAGAGGAGGAATCAGCATGATACAGTACGCAGCGATTATTCTGTTTGTCTTTGGAATCTATGGATTGTTCACAAACAGAAATGTTATCAAAATGATTGTTTCTTTAAATATCATGGAAATCGGATTAAATATCTTTATCATCAGTATTGGTTACGTTGGCGGGGGTTCTTTAGCTCCAATCATTTCTAGCACACAGGATCTTGGATTGATCTATGTTGATCCGCTCCCTCAAGCATTGGTTTTGACAGCGATTGTCATCGGTGTAGGAACAACTGCTTTGGGACTTGCGATTGCAAAGAGTATTTTCAACACTTATCATACTTTTGAATTAGACGAAATGGAGGAATCAGCATGAGCGCGGTACTATTGATCGCTGTCCCATTGTTGGCAGCATTCCTATCCATTTTAGTGAAAAAGGCATCCCCATATATTCTTTTGGGTGTCGGTTTATTCAACGTAGTATTGTTATTCTTCCTGCAAGACGGTTTTGTCTTTATTGGAGGATTTGACACTTCTGTTACTGCTGGATTGCTAGGTATTAACTTGTTGTTGGATACCTATTCCAAAATCGCATTATGGTTGGTCAACGGATTGGTATTGGTCATTTCCTTCTTGAATCTAAAATCATATAAAACATTCGGAGGAATCTTATTGTTGGCAGTTGCCGGTTTGAACGGATTGTTGTTGACAAATGACTTGTTCAAC
>JAFGQH010000012.1 GCA_016935815.1 Bacilli bacterium
TATTGCATTGATAGATAAATCTTGAATACTTGGAATTGGAGTGCCATTTCTTCTTACCATAGAATCCTCCACAATCTTCACATTTGAGTTTGGATGCGAATACATCCGATGAAGAATATTGTGCACCAATCAGTTCTCTTCTTTCAAGTTCAACTTGCACCTGCTCCCACAAATCACGATCAATGATAGCTGGATGACTATTTTCAACATAATATTGTGGTATTTGACCAGTGTTCTTCACTACTGAATGTTCAAGGTAGTTATCAGTAAATGTTTTTTGGAGTAAAGCATCACCTTTGTATTTCTCATTGGTTAAAATTGAAGTGACTGTGTTTTTCGTCCAATTGGTTGATTTTCCAGTTGGGGTTTTAATATTCTGTGATTTAAGATATCTTGCTATGCCAGTGGCTGTCTTGCCTTCGACTAGAAACATTCTGTATATAATCTTAACAATCACAGCTTGGTCATCATCAATCACGATTTTGTCATCTTCTTTCTTATATCCCATAAAGTTCTTATAAGCAAATGATACTTTACCTTCCTGGAATCCCACTCTTTTCCCCCATGTGACGTTTTGACTTATCGATCGCGATTCCTCCTGAGAAATGGATGCCATAATGGTTAGGATCAGTTCACTCTTTGGATCCAATGTCCATAGATTCTCTTTTTCAAAGAATACTTCAATTCCGTTGTCCTTTAGCTTCCTAACATAGGATATAGTGTCGAGCGTATTCCGTGCAAATCTCGAGATTGATTTGGTAATGATGAGGTTAATTTTACCATTCAAAGCATCTTTGATCATTCGATTGAATTCAACACGCTTTTTGGTATTGGTTCCAGTGATCCCTTCATCCGCATAAACGTGAGTGTAGTCCCAATCAGGCCTGTTCTGAATATACTTCTGATAGTAAGTGACCTGAGCTTCATAGCTGGTATATTGTTCATCACTATTCGTAGATACTCTCGCATAAGCAGCTACCTTTTTAGTAGTGGTCGCATTGATTGGCATCTGCGTGATCGGATTAATCGTTGATGGAATCACTGTTACTTTAGCCATGATGAACACCTCCTTTCAAACGGTTTAGTTCCTTGATCCTAGCTTGATCCCGCATTTCTGATGTCCAAGATTCACTTCTTGATTTTTCTTTCCAGATGTATTCTTCACTTGTTCCATCCTTCATTTGAAAGACAAATCTTCTGTTAGGCATCACCAATATGAAGTCTACTTTTGATTTGAAGAAGTCTTCATCAAACCCTTGTCTACTCAATATATGATTTGAAGCTTCTATCAGCATTTTGGTAGGAACTTGTTTTGAATGACATGCTTCTACACCTCTTTTTAACGCATAAGAACATTTCCAAATATCATTATAAGGTGTGCTTTTGTGGGAATAGTTTCTACCACACACACCACATTTGAGCATACCTGAAAATGCATGTTTTCTGATTACAGGTTTCGAATCAATCTTATTCAGTCTTTGTTTCCGAATTCGTTGTGCTTTGTGATAGGTCTCTTTCGATATAATCGGTTCATGATCATCTTTGATTAGATATTGATCGTACTCGCCATTGTTCATTCTTTTTTTCTTTGTAAGGTGATTTTCTTGGTATGTCTTCTGTAGAATCAAATCTCCCGTATAGTTGTAATTAGTCAGAATATTCCTAATCGTTGACCAGTGCCACTTTGTTCCATTGATTGGTGGTATATCCATCGCATTAAGCAATTTGCATATTTGTTCATCACCATTACCGTTTAGGTATAATTGATAAATGGTTTTGACAATCTTGGCTTCTTCCGGAACGAGAACATACCTTTTGTTTTCCAGCTTATATCCTAAACAGGATTTACCACCCCACATGATGCCTTGCTCGAAGTCTTTTTTGATTCTCCACTTCATATTCTCTGATGTGCTTCTGGATTCCTCTTGAGCGAATGTCGCAAGGAACGTAAGGATCATCTCACCTTCACCACTGATGGAATGAATGTCCTGTTCTTCAAAGAATACATCGATACCAAGTGACTTCAGCTCTCTGACGGTTTCAAGTAAGGTGACTGTGTTTCTAGCAAATCTCGATATAGACTTAGTGATGATCGTATCGACGAATCCAGCTCTACAATCTGCGAGCAATTGTTGGAACTCTTCTCTTGAATCTTTTGTCCCGGTTAATGCTTTGTCAGCATACACGCCAGCAAATTCCCATTCGTTATTTTCGAGTATCATTTTCTTGTAGTGTTCGACTTGAGTTGATAGCGAATGGAGCATGGCATCTTTACCGCTTGAGACTCTGGCATAGGCAGCGACTCTCGGTTTCTTAGCTAATTTGGGTAATGCATCTAATTTGGTTATGGTTTTCTCCATCTAATAAACCTCCTTGTATCGTTACCATATATCACTCTGGTTCAAAGATAAGTCAAGTGATAATGAGGGTATTCTTTACCCATATTGATACAATCATTTTTTCTTATGGAAATTGTTCCACCAGTCCCACCTGCATCTATCAGAGCAGAACCTTTTCTTTTTCTTGCCTTTGATGGATTTAATCTTGATCCCA
>JAFGQH010000013.1 GCA_016935815.1 Bacilli bacterium
AGAAATTCGAGATATCATTTTTGAATTAAAAGGATACTTGAATCAAGGAAAAACAAAATAAATCAATAGGAATATTAATAAAATCAAATAAAAAGCCATCCAAAATGGCTTTTTTTAATAAATTTATAAAAAAAGTTAAAAAAACTATTGACATTGTTAAAATCTTTGATATAATTAAGGTGTAAATTAAAAAAATCAATATCAATGGCAGAATGAATTAAAAAAAAGAAAATCAAATTCAAAAAGGAATCAGGGGCCTTTCGAATATGATCCGCTAATGAACAGGAATGAAGGAAGGGGTAGCAGGTTATGAAAACTTTTCGTAAACAAGTAAAACAAGAGGAATGCAATCAATGCATGGGTAAGTGTTATGATTATTCCAGCCCAAGCACATATTGGGAAAGTGTATTTACTCAAAGAGTACAACACTAAAACAAAACCGTAGCAAAGGATTCATGGAATTCGACTACAGTCACCTCCGAGTATGATATAATTCATGATGTGAGGTGATAATATGAAATATGTATCATTGAGTATTTCAACAATATTAACTGTATTTGTGTTTTCCATGTCCTTTGCGACCGGGTCTGATTCGACTTCATTGAGTCTAAGTGTAACGAATGTCGTAGCTGACATTCTAAACAATCTATTTCCAAATAACACAATCGATTTTGATACGTTGCATATCGTCGTACGTAAAATGGCACACATATCCGAGTATATTGTATTGGCCATCAGTTGGTTTGTAACTATGAGATTGTGGAAGGGTTCTGTCGGAAGATTGTTTGGACTCGGATTACTCATTGCCGGAATCGATGAAACAATACAGATCTTCGCAATCGATAGAGGATCAAGCGTCTGGGATGCATTATTATTTGACTTCTTACCGTTTGCCTTGGCGGGATACCTGTTATGGTTCATAATAGAAAGGAAGAGGGAGGAAACAATGGATACAACCACATTGGTGCAGTTGCAACAAAACGCAATCTCACCGGAAGCGGCTTACAAGAAAATGTTCAAATATGAGAAACCAGCTCGTATGCCATTATTCAGAAGGGCTCACTTCGTTAAACTGAAGATTCACGTACCAGAAGAAAAAGGCGTTAATGTTTTTCTGAAAGTGCTATTCTTTATTCCAATTCCGATTGTCTTTTTGAAAATCATCATGTCATTCATCAAAATGGATAAATTCGATGATGATATTCCATTGGACAAGAAGGAGATCATGCGAATGATTTCTCATCGGGGAATCAAAGTGAAAGTCAACACAAAATCTGGTGAAAAAATATTGATTAAAACCATATAGGAGGACATTATGACTAAATTAAAATTCGATAAGGATTTCGGAATCTTGAAAACAGTAGCAAGTAGAGCGACAAAAGGAGTTGCAAAATACCCTGTCATATCGGAATGTCCGATATGTCATGGCGACCTAATGGTCACGAACCTGGAGTGTACAGAATGTGGAACGCAGTTATCTGGTCAGTTCACATTATCCAAATTCAACTATCTCGATACTGACAAATTGTATTTCATCGAAGTATTTGTCAAGAATCGCGGTAACATCAAAATGATCGAAAAAGAAATGGGATTGTCCTATCCGACAATCAAGAAGATGTTGGATGAAGTTGTGGAACAACTTGGATATGCCAACGTCGAAGAAGAGGAAACACCAAAAGAAGAATACAAAGGCCCTTCGAGAAAAGAGATCTTGCAAAAGATCGATAATGGGGAATTAAGTGTAGAAGAAGCGGCAAAATTGCTCGCGAAAGTAAAATAGGGAGGAAACTATAATGGGAAAAACAGAATTGAAAGAAGAAAGAATGAAAATCTTGGAATTGTTATCCAAGGGAGTGATTTCTGCAGAAGAAGCAGAAAAATTATTAGCAGCGATGACATCTGAAAGTCAAGAACCGGAAGTTATCATTCCAGCAAAGAAGAAAGACCAGTTCAAGATGTTGAAAGTATTGGTTGATTCAGCTGACGGAGATGAAGTCAGAATCGAATTGCCAGTTGAATTTGCAAAACTCTTGAAAAACAAGAAATTGACTCGCATTAACGAAGATGATCTGGACATCGATATCGATGCTTTGATCCAAATGATTAACACCGGAGTTGTCGGAGAAATCGTCAATGTAAAATCAGCTGATGGAGATATCGTAAAAATTATAGTGGAATAAATCGTTTTGGGGGAACACAATGGAAAATCAAATAGCACCAAGAAGAAACGCATTCACAAACAAAAACTTCGCCTTATTGTTTGGCGGAGTTTTAGTTTCAAATATCGGACATATTTTATTCAATTTCGCAATGAGTCTATACATCTTGAGAATCGCAAAAGAAGTGGTGGGAGATGCAGCTCCAGCTGTACAAGGCGCATATCTGCTAGTAAGTGGTTTGATTTTGGTTATTTTGATGCCATTTGGCGGTGCCATGGCGGATCGACTGAATAAGGTCAAAATCATGTGGTTGACTGATTTTATACGCGGTTTTACGATTTTAGGTACCGGCGCAGTCATATTTTTTGTCCAGGACCCTTTGATCAAGATTATTTTCTTGTTTATCATGGCTATCATTCTAGGAGCCAATTCTGCATTCTTTAATCCAGCCAGCGCTTCATTGCTAAAATTCATCGTGGATGAAGACGACCTTCAGCAAGCCTCTAGTTATTTAAGTGGATCCAGAAGTATTCAAAACATAGCCGGTTTGGTTCTCGGAGGGATTTTATATGCGCTTATGGGGATATATGTATTGTTCATCATCAATGGGATTGCCTACATCATATCCGCAATCACCGAGATTTTCATCACCTATGATAAAAACGTACCGAAGGAGAAAACGACTTTCAAAATAATCATTCAGGATATCGTTACTGGGGTGAAATACGTCTATGGATTCAAACCGATTTTTGTACTGTTGATGATGGCTTTGTTTCTGAATTTTTTTGTATCACCAATGTTTGAGAATGCAATGCCGTTTTTTGCGGCAAATGCTCTGACGATACACGAATCTGAGTTATTGTTCTACAGCAAAGGTATGACGGCAGAATTATGGTATTCGATGATTCTTCTGGCGAGCTCCATATCTGGAATTATCATGAGTGTAATCTTATCAATGCAAAAGACCAAAGAAATCTATCACAGACAAATCAACTCCAATCTTGTCATGTTCTTGATCTTGTCTTTGACGGTAAGCGCCGTGATGTCACTATACTATCTTGGCATAGTGGGAGTCAATTTCGCATTAATTTCAATGATTGTTCTCATGTTCTTGATGGGCTTTAATATGATGGGCTTTAATATTCCAGTAGGAGTCATTATTCAGAAACAAGTTGATGGAGATCATTTGGGAAAGGTACAAAGCGTGCTCAGCGTTTTATCCCAAGCTCTGATTCCATTAGCTGGATTTCTAGGCGGAATCCTACTTGCATACTTCACCGCATACTCGCTCTATATTTTCAGTAGTTTAGGAATGCTTGTAACTGTAGTATTATATATTTGTAACAAATATTCGAAAGTCATTTAGAACTCGCAAAATTGCGAGTTTTATTTTTGACCATTTTGATATTTATTAAAAAAATGTGGTATAATAAAATGTGTGTTATGGGGTTTTTTTGACCTCGATTTATAGAAAGGAATTCCAAATGGAAATCGAACAGAAGGAAAACTATATCGTAAAAGCCATTGATCTAACCCATGACGCTCTAGGTGTCGCAAGACTTGAAGACGGTTATACCGTATTTGTCGAAGGCTTGTTAAAAGGTGAGACAGCGAAAATCGAGATTGTTCAACGCAAGAAGAAATATGGCTTTGCAAAAGTAGTGGAACTGATAACGAAAAGCCCATATCGGCTCGCTCCGAAATGCAAACACTTCTATGAATGTGGAGGATGTGGATTGATGCATATGGATTATGATGTCCAGGTTGCATTCAAGAAGTATCGATTGGACTCCATGGTGAAGAAACTGGGTCAGGATCCTACTTTGGTTGACGATATCATCTGTATGGTGAACCCTTTTTATTATCGGAACAAAGTAGAAATCAAATTCGCACAAGGAAAACGCGGAATCAAAGCAGGTTATTTTAGAGCGAAAACACATCATGTTGTGGATCTAGACGAATGTTATACAATGTCAAAAAAATCATTTGAAGTATTGAAATTGATCAAAACTACAGCGGATGAACTAGGGCTTAAAGCGTATAATCCAGAAACAAATGAAGGAATACTGAAATCTTGTGTGATTCGAGAATCCTATAAGAATAAGGAAATCGTTCTGCTATTCAACATCGCTACGGATTCGTTCAAGACAGAACAATTGTTTGCCAATAAAATCGCTAGCGACTATCCGATGGTAAAAGGAATCGGCGTTGTGAAATCCGAAGATGAATCTGCATTTTCGATGGACGAAATCCGAGTGCTTTTCGGTAAGAGCTACTTGACAGAAGAATTATTAGGAAACACATTTGAAGTAGGATTCAGATCTTTCTTCCAAGTGAATACGATACAAACAGAACGCTTATACAAAAAAGCGATAGAATATGCGAAGTTCAACGGTCAAGATCGAGTGATCGACGCTTATTGCGGAATCGGTTCGGTAGCATTGAGTATTGCAAACGATGTTTACAAAGTCTTTGGGATTGAAATTATCGAACCGGCGATTGTTGATGCAAAGAAAAATGCGAAGATCAATAATATCAAGAATGCATTCTTTGAAGTTGGAGATTCCGAATATGTGATTCAAAAATGGAAGAAATACCATTTTGATGGAATCATTATCGATCCACCTAGAAAAGGCTGCAGCAAATCCTTTGTTGATACCTTGGTCAATATGAAAATACCGAAGATTGTCTATATTTCTTGTAATCCCGCAACATTACAAAGAGACTTGGAATACTTCTTGCAAAGTGGATATCAGTTGAAAGGAATTACTCCAGTTGACATGTTTCCACAAACCACGCACGTCGAGAGTGTAGCATTGCTTGAACTCAAGTAAACGTCTAAATATAGCCGTTTTAAAGCAAATCATAATAGGTGATAATTCTGCCAGTTTGGTATACAGAAGGTTCAAGGGGACCAGCCCATTATTTATTAGCGATACATTTTGCTTCTGATGCTGACGGAAATGGTTGTGGAATTAGAGTATCGAATATTATAAGTGACTTTGGGATTATTCCTGTTGTTAGTCCATAATATCATAAATTATTACGTGATAGGAGCTGATAAAGTGATTATTAAAAATTCGAAAATACTGCAAGTCATGTTGCTACTAATTTGGATTTTTCCACTTCTTACGAGTTGTTCAGTGGCGCCTCCTCAAGAAGAAGATTTTCTACTGGAATATAATATTTCAACAGAAGAAATCAATATAAACCATGATATCGTTATTACAGCCACATTATCAAATTTATCAAAAAATAATTATAAACTTGAATATAGCTCTTACCTAATTGGAATATTCCAAAAGGGCAACGAAGGAGCATATCTGGATATTCTTTTCAATGAAGTGAAATTAAGAGCAGACTGTAGTATTACAGCCACAAAGACTGTTTCATTTACTGAAACGGGAGAATATGAGTATATAGTTGTTGCTATTTTTACGGTGAAAGATCAACATTTTGCATACAGAATTCCTTTAACAATTAATGTTGTAGACTAATCCAATAGGTAGTAGAATCAAATTTTGTATGAAATGAAAAAGGTCTTTTTGAAATGGATTGGTATGGTTTTTTAACAGTGTGTATAATAGTATATGCATATAAAAATAAAGGGATTCTAGAGATGTAATCTAGAATCCTTTTTATAGGCAATAAAAATGTTACTTGTGTACATTGAAATTGTGTTATACTATGTGTGTGGGAACATATTTTGACCATTTTATATGTTACTTGCATACATTTTGCTCATGCAAATATGTAAAAAGAAAGCAATAGACAACACTCGGGGCATGTGGAGTCTGTCACGCTTCTTACAATCAAAGGTGAAGAATGAGATTTTACAATGATGACTTCATTGGCATAAATGAAACTTATGATAAAATGCCATATGAAAAGCAAATCGAATCGAAACAACAAATGATTTCTGACTCATTAGCCAGAAATCTTTTTGATATTGAACCAAAACAAATCATTCGTAATCCAAAACCGCTACATTACCGACATAAGGTTATTGTCAGTGCAACCAATATTAAAACAAAAGGCAGATATCAATTGCGTTTGGGATTGTTCAAAGAGGGAACGAAAACAATCATTCCAGGTGTCGATAATCACCTTCACGACAATGACATCATTCAAGTATTGAAAACCGTTGAAATGATTTTGAGAAAATACAAATTAGAAGCATATACGTATAAGTATCCTAGAGGAATCATCAAACATGTCTTAGTGAGGAAATCATATTACAATAAGACGATGTTACTCGTATTCGTGACGCAAGGATTTATTTTTCCTAATCACAAACAGATTGTGAAAGAAGTCCGACAGAAACACCCTCAAATAGAAACAGTAGTTCAAAACATTCACAATATTGATACTCCCGTTGTTTTGCTTGATAAATCCAAAGTGTTATATGGGCCAGGATTTATTGTGGATGAAATTGATGGATTGCGATTCCGCATATCATCTAATTCATTCTATCAAGTGAATCCAATCCAGATGATGAAATTGTACGATGAAACATTAAGAGTGGCTGATATCAAACCAAATGATGTTGTCATGGATTGTTATTCCGGAATCGGAACGCTGGCATTGTTGGCCGCTAGAAAAGCAAAAGAAGTAATCGCAATCGAAACCAATAAAGACGCTGTAAGGGACGCATTAAAAAACAAGAAGATGAACGAACTAAACAATGTATATTTCCATTCTAGCAATGTAGAAGACTTCATGTTTGATTATGATAAGCATGTCGATGTTTTGATTATGGATCCAGCTAGAGACGGTGCGGATCAGAGATTCATTGATGCGATGTTGCGATTACAGCCAAAACGGATCATATATGTTTCTTGCTTCATCGAAACAATGATTCGCGATATTCAAAAATTAAAGAACAAATACAAAGCGATATCAATGCAACCGGTCGATATGTTCTCATATACTAGTCATGTAGAAAGTGTTACGCTACTGGAACTGAGATAAAAAGAATACTTAACAAAGAATAAAGGAGTAGAAAGATGATTATAATTGGAGAGGGAATATCTGCTCACGTATACTCAGACGGCGAATTTGCTTATAAGCAATATAAAGAAGGATACAGTCTAGACAATATGAAGTTTGAAGTATATGTACAAAATCAAATATATGAACACACAAATCTCAATGTCGCTCATTATGAAATCGTTGATAACAAAATCAAGATGACGCTGCTAGATGGACTGAACCTGGCAGATCGGATCATCAAAGAAAACTATCTGCAAGGGATGCAAGATTTTATTGATTTACAATTACAAATATTTCAATATAAAGACTTGAAATTAGCCGATTCTTTCCAGACTTTCGCATATCAAATAAAAGAAACAGAGCTTGATGAAACATTAAAGACAAAAGCTTTGGAGTCGATAGATAAAATCAAGAAACTATATTGTTTATGCCACTTTGATTTTCATCCGGAAAATATTGTATATCATAAAGATATCCCATACATCATAGATTGGACGAATGCTAAATTGGGAAATCCGACTATGGATATAGCTAGTACATATGTAATATTCCGACTATACGCAGAAGAGTTTGCTGAGCCATATCTAGAAGCCATGCTTGCAAATGGGTTTGATTTATCTCAAATAGTGGATGCGATTCCAGTCATGGCATTTATTCGCCTAAGAGAAAACCAAGAAGAAAAACTAGATCAGCCACTGAAAGATTTCGTTCTTGGTATAGATAGAATATTTCATCGATAATACAAAACAGAGACACATAAGGGTGTAAGATGAAGGATAAAATAGAGATTAAAGCCTTTTTGGATGAAAGAAATATTGATGAAATCAAAGACTTGGAAGAAGATTCCTCCAATTATGATTCCATTGCTTTTAAATTCGAATTGGATTTCAAACTTTCTCAAGCAAAAGAGAATCATACAAAAGATCTCAATGTTCCAATAAATGAGTTTTTATACTATCATAATGGTCTATTAGTAGGGTATGTTGGCATTTGTGATTTTGGAAGCGGGGTTGCCGAGGTTAGCGGAACAGTACGACCAGGTTACCGGAATTCTAAGATTTTTACGAAATTGATACAAGAAGCTGAAAAAGAGTTGAAATACCAAGGAAAAACCAATTATTTGTTGCTAACGGACGAACGTTCTAAAACCGGTTTGCAATGGATGAAATCTCATGACGCGTCTTTGGATCATATTGAGTATGAAATGTCTTTATCAACCCAGAGTGACTTCACTAAGATCAATGAGAATGTTACACTTGTTGTAGCTAATCCAAAAGACATTGACTATATCAAACGTCTAAATCGAGTCTTTGAAACAGAAGATGAGGTGGAAACTACACATACCAATTTAGAATTCAAATCAGATGATAATATGGAGATTTATCTATTTAAAAGGAATCACGAAATCATTGGTAAAATTCATTTGCAGTTTATAGAAGATGCGGCCTGGATTTACGGGTTTGTGATTGATCCTAGTCTTCGAGGAAAAGGATACGGATTATCTTCTCTGATAAATACAATACATTTTCTGAAGGATAGGGAAATAAAAATGATTTATTTGCAAGTAGATTCTGAAAATCCGGCAGCACTTTCTCTTTATCGAAAAGTTGGATTTCAGGAACTGTATTCGATGGCTTATTATACTGTAAACATATCGTAGAAAGGAATTATTATGAAGAAGATACTTTTAGTAGACTATGGCAGTTACTATTTTAAAGATGTTGTGCAGTGTATGGCCGAATTAAATGTTGATGTAATAGAATACGTTCATAGTTCTCCTTTTTCAGATATAGAACATGAAGATGTTTGTGGAATTATTCTTACGGGAAGTCCGGGTCACGTGTATAATCCCGAAGATCCACAATTGGACCTCAGATTATTGGATCTTAAAGTTCCTGTTTTAGGCATTTGCTATGGCATGCAACTTCTAATGCATACTCTTGGTGGAAATGTTGGAATTTTGAAAGAAAGAGATTACGGTTCCAAAATCATGACGATATCCAAGTCGTCTCCAATCAATAAGGGTCTTTCTAATCCGACTCAAATCTGGATGGCTCATTATGATTATGTGACAGATGTAGCACCAGGATATGACATATACGCAAGTACGGATGTGTCAATTGCAATGATTGGAAATGAAGCGAAGCAAGTCTATGGAATTCAATATCACCCGGAAGCAACCAAAACAAAGGATGATTATCAAATTCTTCAAAATTTTGTGTTTGACATCTGTCAATTCAAACAAGGAGGACAAGATGAGTAAATTAATCATTGTTACCGGACACCTTGCAGCTTTAAAAACAACAATCTCTTCAAGACTTGGTAAAGACCTTGGCATACTTTCTCTCAATAAAGATCATATCAAAGAGATTTTAGGAGATACCATCGGGTTTCAAAATCGACAAGAGAATTTAAAACTCTCGAATGCAACATTTCAATTGATTCAGTATTTGGCAGAGAAAAATCTGATGATGAATCATGACATCATCATCGAGAGCAATTTCAAACAAGAAGAATTGAGTGTTTTGAAATCCTCTCAGATTATTGCTAATTCAGATATTTTGACGCTATTTTTAACGGGTAATCCTGATATCTTGTATCAAAGGTATCAAGAACGACAACCAAATCGGCATCCCGTTCACACATCGACAGGGCTTATGTCGTTTGAGACGTTTCAGTCTATGATAGAAGAATACAAATTTGATGAATGTCTTGGTGAAACGATTAAAATTGATACTACGGAATTCAAAGAAAACCAGTATCAACTAATTCTAAATAAAATAAAGGAATTCATTCACACATAAACATGAATTATATTCTTGTTTGATTCGGATATGATATAATGAATGCATATATTCTGTTTCTTAGATTAGTTAAATTAGGGGGCTAATATGAAAAAATTCTTTCACGAGTTCGGAACATTCATTTCCAAAGGAAATGCATTGGATTTGGCTGTTGGTATTATCATTGGTGGAGCGTTCAATAAAATCGTCTCCAGCTTGGTAAAAGATATCATCATGCCGTTGATCAGCTTGATATTTCAAACGGATATCACTCAACTGGTTTGGGTCATGAGAGGAACAAGAACATGGGATGGGGCTACAAGTACCTATCTATTGTCGGAAAATGCAGTGGTACTGTACTATGGAAGTTTCATTCAGACAATCATTGATTTCTTGATTATTGCTTTGGCAATCTTTGTTGCCATCAAATTTATCAACAAGTTTAAAGAGAAAATTGATGCATTGAAAGAAATCATCTCCAAAGATCATCCAGAAAAGACAGAAGAACAAGCGTGAAGGATCACGCTTGTTTTTTAAACTCTGAAACGAACACATTAAGATTATGATATAATGGGATAGAACAAAGGATTCACATAAGGAGAGCATTATGAAAGCAGCAATTTATGGAGCTGGAGGTATGGGGACGATTTTGGGTGCCTATATTACGAAAGCCGGATATGAAATAGACTTGATCAATCACAATAAGGAACATATCGAAGGGTTGAAGAGGAATGGCGCGCATATCGTTGGAATGATTGATTTTATTCAACCTGTATCGGCCCTCTTGCCAGAGGAGATGGAGCGAAGATATGATGTGATCTTATTGATGACGAAACAGATGGACAATAAGAAAATAGTCGAAGGACTTGTTCCGTTCCTATCCAATGACGGTGTCATTTGTACCATGCAAAATGGGCTCCCGGAACTATCTGTATCTGAAGTGATTGGCAAAGATAGAACCATCGGATGTACAATGTCTTGGGGAGCGACTTTTATCGGTAAGGGAGTTGCAGAACTGACATCAGAACCAACACGAGAAACAATGACATTCAGTATCGGCAAATTCGGAAACAATGATCAGAAACACTTTGCATACATTGTAGAGATATTAAATACAATGGGTGAAGTCAAGATAGAGGAGAATTTTATAGGGGCAAGATGGTCTAAATTATTGATCAATGCAGCATTCAGCGGACTGTCTGTTATAACGGGTGCTAATTTTGGTGAAATTGCAAAAAATAAGAAATCAAGACTACTAGCTTTGAAAGTTATCAAAGAATGCATTGATGTTGCAAAAGCCTCTGACATAAAAATTGAACCCCTTCAAGGAAAAGACGTTGTAAAGTTGATGGATTATCATAATAACTTCAAGAGATGGATCAGTTTACGAATACTTCCTATCGCAATGAAGAAACACAAACGAATTAAATCCAGTATGTTGAGAGATTTAGAACGCGGAAGAAAATGTGAGATAGATGCAATCAATGGAGTCGTTTGTAAGTATGGAGATATGGCCCAGATTGAGACCCCAATCAATGATAGGATTGTTGAAATAACACATCAGATAGAAAATACAAAATCAATCCCAGAGTGGAAAAATATAGAATTACTATACGATTTGCTATAATGAAATGGCGGTGAAATTAGATGAAGGTTTTCCTCATTGGAGGGACTGGATTACTCGGATTATCAATTGCCAAAAAACTAATAGAACACGAGCATGAAGTGACGACAATTGCCTTGCCACCAATCCCTTCACAAGCAGAAATCCCTTCCGAAATGAAGGTAATTCTGTCCAATTTCAATGATATATCCGATTCTGAACTCATGAATTTAATGCAAAATCATGATATTTTTGTTTTTGCTGCTGGAATTGATGATAGAATTCAAGGAAAATCGCCAATTTACGAGATGTACTACCAATATAACATTGCTCCATTAAAGCGATTTCTAAGATTGGCAAAATATACTGGAATCAAACAGATTATGATACTTGGTTCCTACTTTAGCTACTTTGATCGTTTGTGGTCGAATCTGCATTTGTCTGACGATCCCCCATATATTAGAAGTAGAATTGAGCAATCCAAATTGGCAATGTCTTATTCTGATTCAATGATAGTATCTGTATTGGAGTTGCCATATATCTTCGGTGCCCAAAAAGGGAGAGAGCCGGTTTGGACTTTCTTGGTAAAACAGTTGCAGAAGATGAAACTCGCAACTTTCTATCCAAAGGGTGGGACTACTATGGTTACCGTTGATCAGGTTGGTGTGATAGCAAGAATCGTTTTGGAAAATAAGTTATCAGGGAATATTCCTGTCGGTTATTACGATCTGACTTGGAAGGAAATGCTTGCCATCGTACACAAAGGTATGCATCTCCATAGGCCAATTATTACGCTTCCTAAATGGATCTACAAAATCGTTTTAAAGAGAATCAATAGGTCATTTCATAGGCAGGGATTTGAATCTGGTCTGAATTTACTAAAATTAGAACAAATCATGTATCGAAATGCATTTATAGAATCTGAAGATCGAAAGGAATTGATGCAACTTGGAATCCCGGATGATGACATAGAAAGAGCAATAGAAGAATCCATTCGTTTGTCTATCGATTTCTTGAAAGATGAAACAAATTTTGTACGGATGAAAACGAATTGAAAATGACATATGTCAATAACTGCAAAAAAATGAAAAACTCCCCCAGATTTCGCGGAGGATTTTTTTTTGAAACTGCCTAGAAAACGTTGTAGAAAAGGAAGATTTTTGATATAATTATTATAACGTATGCGACGAGGAGGTAAATGTCTTTTTGTTTCAATTTCATATGAAATATGAAACGACGTGTAATGGAAACAAATTCTATAATATAACATATATTTTTTTCTGCGGTCTTATATTATAGAGCTTAGAATTGTCAAAAATACACAAGGAGGAACAATAATGCTATTGAAAGAGATACTTTCAAAGTATCCAAAAGATCCGGAATATCTGATCGAAATTCTTCTTGAATATCAAACATCCAAAAAAAATCATTATATTTCGCCGGAGGATGTTTCAAGAATTTCAGGTCATTTCGATATTCCTGAGAGCCAGGTATGCTCAGTCATATCTTTTTATACGTTGTTGTCAATGGAACCAAAAGGAAGGTACGTAGTGCAGATTTGCCACGATGTACCTTGTTTTGTGAATGACGCAACGAACATTTACGAAGAACTGGTAAATGTATTGGGTATCAAAGAAGGGGAAACGACACCAGATAACCTATTTACTTTAGAAATTACAGAATGTTTAGGTTGCTGTAATGAAGCTCCCGCTATGAGAGTCAATAACCAAGTTTATACAAACTTGACACCAGCAAAAATCGAAAAACTAATCAAAGATTTGCGAGGTGAAATCAAATGATCCAAGAAAAGGTCGTATCCAAACGATTTGGCAAAGTGAATCCGTTATCGATTGATAGCTATATCAAGTATGATGGATACAAAGGCTTGGAAAAAGCAGTCACGATGCATCCGACTCAAGTCATTGATGAAATCGAGAAATCAAAAATCAGAGGTAGAGGTGGAGCTGGATTTCCTGCTCACATCAAAGCCAGAGCATTAGCCAATGCTCAAGGTCCCAAATTCATCGTTTGCAACGGGGATGAAGGCGAACCCGGGAACTTCAAAGATAGAATGTTGATGGAGAACGATCCACATGCAGTCATTGAAGGGTTGGCTATATTAGCTTATGCTACGGGAGCTAGAAAAGGTTATATCTATATCCGTGGTGAGTATCAAAATGCAATCAAAATCATGAAAGCGACAATTCAAGCTGCAGAAGAAAAAGGATTTTTAGGGGAAAATATATTGAACAAAGGATTTGATTTCAAGTTAGAGGTCAGGTCAGGTGCGGGATCTTATGTAGTTGGGGAAGAATTCTCCATGATAGAATCCATAGAGGGAAAACCTGGTAGATCAAGAGTGAAACCTCCGTTCCCAACGGATAAGGGAATTCACGATCGACCTACATTGATTAATAACGTTGAGACATTTGTCAATTTTCCACATATCATATTAGTGGGTGGAAATGAGTTCGCAAAAGTTGGAACACCTTCCTCAACAGGGACCAAGTTAATTAGTTTATCTGGTAATGTGAAGAACAAAGGACTTTATGAAGTACCGTTTGGAACTTCCATTCGTGATGTGATCTTCCAACTTGGAAAGGGTGTTAGAAATAACCGTCCAATCAAAATGGTTCAATTGGGTGGAGCGTCAGGACCTATCATTCCGGAATATATGTTAGATATGTCCATTGACTTTGATCGTTTCGAGAATTTCGATTCCAAAACAGGAACCGGTGCGATAATCGTAATAGATGATAGGTACGATATTTTCGACATTCTTTTGATCAACATGAAATTCTTTGTCCATCAATCATGTGGCAAATGCGCCCCTTGTAGAGAAGGACATATTCAGATTGTAAATCTACTAAACAAATTTAAGAATCATCGTGCAACAGAAAAAGATTTAATGTCACTCGAAAACTTGGCTAATGTAATCCAACAAACCTCACTATGTGGTTTAGGACAAACATCCATGACTTCGATCATTTCTTCTTTGCGTTACTTCCGCGATGACTACTTTACGAAAGTGAGGTATTAATATGGTTAATTTAAAGATAAACAATATTGATGTACAAGTAGAAGAAAATACGACTATCTTGGAAGCAGCTAGACAGTATCATATTGATATCCCAACGCTTTGTAATTATCCGGATTTATCCATTAAATCCGAATGTAGAGTCTGTACTGTTGAAATTCAAGGACAAAAAAAATTACCAACATCTTGCTCAACTATGGTTCGGGAAGGTATGGTAGTAAATACAAACTCACCTAGAGTTTTGAATGCAAGAAAAACAATTATTGAATTGATTCTTGCGAATCATGACGCAAACTGTACTGCTTGCCCTAAAAACTTAAATTGTGAGCTTCAAGCATTGGCAAACAAATTGGGTATCGATAAGAATCGCTTCCCTACTGTTTTAGAAGTTCAACCAATTGATGATAACAACCCGGTATTGGTACGAAACATCAATCGCTGTATCAAATGCGGCAGATGTATCGATATGTGTAAGACAGTCCAAGCCATGGGTGTTCTCGATGTTATGGGTAGAAGCAAAGATATGAAAATCACTCCTGCTTACGGAAAATACCTGTCCGATGAGTTCTGTACTTATTGTGGACAATGTTCATCTGTATGTCCTGTTGGAGCTATCATTGAAAAAGATGATACCGACAAAGTATGGGAAGCGCTCAATACTCCTAGTCTTCATGTTGTAGTACAAGTAGCTCCTGCTGTTCGTGTGTCATTAGGTGAAGAAGCGGGTATGGGGCCAGGATCAATCGTGACTGAAAAAATCGTAGCCGCATTGAAATATTTAGGTTTCGATGGCGTATTCGACACTGATTTCACAGCCGACTTGACAATTATCGAAGAAGGCAACGAGTTGATTGAACG
>JAFGQH010000014.1 GCA_016935815.1 Bacilli bacterium
TAAGGCAAGGTTCTTGACACAGTCATAAAAACAGGTCTATGAAGGGAGTATATCATGAAAATCGCTGTCATCGGATCGGTCAATACCGATATTGTGTATCATGTCGATCGCACACCGAACAAAGGAGAAACCGTATTTGGTTCTTCTTATGAATTGTTGCCGGGTGGAAAAGGAGCCAATCAAGCAGTTGCGTTACGTGCAATGACGCAAGACGTTCATTTCTTCGGAGCGGTTGGAAATGGGATTTTTGGAGATTTGGTTCGAAAAAACCTCTCCTTGAGACATGTTTCTCATAATCTCGTGACAAAACCGGTTGGTAGTGGAGTCGCGATCATCGAACTCAAGGATGGAGACAATCGCATCTCTGTGATCAAAGGTGCAAATGATTTGGTCAATCGGAAGGATGTCGACGGATTTCTTCGTCAACATGAAGAAATCGACCTTATCGTCTGTCAAGGCGAACTTCATGTCAATACCATTCATTACATTATCTTCCGTGCACATCAGATGAAGATAAAATTGATTTTGAATCCAGCACCAGCATTCGAAATCCGAGAAGATGAAATGCAAAAAATCAGCTACTTGATTCCCAATGAGAAAGAAGCAGAAGTCATCTTCCATTCTAAGGATCTCGTTTCAATCGTCAAACGATATCCGAATAAAGTGATCATTACCAAAGGCAAGCAAGGGGCGATGTATCACGATGGAAAGAATCTCAAACAGATACCTGCAAGAGAAATCATTCCTGTGGATACTACTGGAGCAGGAGATTCATTCGTTGCTGGATTCTCCTACGCCATTCACAACAATGCATCCTTGGAACAAGCTGTTAGAACTGGCATTGAAGCGGGGACGATCACCTGTCAATATCTCGGTGCTCAAGGAGCGTATTTCGCTCTCCAAGAAGCATTTGATTCCCGGTTCAAAAAATAGAGAAAAAGCAAAAACGTGTTGTCAAAATCCAGCACGTTATTTACTTTTTTTATCCTTTTCTTTTAGACGTAAAAATGTTATAATACTTTTGTAAGCGTTTTCCATATTTCGGAAAACATTATTTACGAATTGAATGCATACAACGTTTGGTTAGGAGAATGGTGAATCACTTTTGATTTTGAAAGTGTTTTATTTATGAATATGAGACAAAACATCACATTTTTGACCGGGTTTTACGGTTCTGGAAAATCGGAGATAGCAGTCAATCTGGCAGTTCAGAAGCATCTGGACATGGTCGTTGATCTTGATATCATCAATCCGTATTTCAGAAGTCGTGAGATGGAAGAAGAATTGAAAAAAGAAGGAATCGCTACGGTATCCAGCGATCTGGATTACAAATCGCATGTCGATTTGCCTTACATATCCAGACGGGTTTTCATGCCATTTCATGATAAAAGCCTGAAAGCAGTGTATGATTTGGGTGGGAATGACTTGGGTGCGAAGCTCCTAAGACAGTTCGAAGACTATCACGATACTCCAGTGGATTTGTTTCTTGTCATCAATATCTATCGTCAGGAAACGGATACTCCCGAAAAAATCCTTCATCTGATTCAAATGATTGAAGGTATGGGAGGGTATCCTGTAACCGGTCTTATCAACAACACCAATTTATTGCGAGAAACCACCAAAGAAGAAGTATTGGCAGGGCAAACTGTTTGTGAGCAAGTCTCACAAGCATCCGGATTGCCAATTGTATATACCACAGTTTGGGAACATGTCGATATCCAAACACAGGAAGTAGATGGGGAATATATTCCTTTAAAACTCTATTTTCGAAAGGATTGGTTATAATATGAAATCATTGCGCAAGGTACTAATGCTGGTATTGCTGGGCTTATTCAGTCTGGTTTTTGTGGCTTGTGTCAATGAAACCACTACAACCGCTCAAACAACGACGACTACGACAATGGAAACAACCACTACTGAAGATCATATGGTTGTGGAACTTCTAAAACTGAAAGATATGTTGCCATTGCATCACGATTTTGAATGCAATGGCGATGTCTGTACCTTTTTTGGGTCATCATCCAGCGGGGGAATCAAACTGACCTTTGATTTCTCATTGTTCACATTTATGGTCGAATGGTATGACAAATACGAGATCGACTCACAAGATGTATTCGCTGCGACCGGATCCGTATTGATCTATCTATTGAATCAAGATATCTTTTTCTTTCAATCCTACGAAGGAGTGGGAACGATGGAATCCGATTATTGCTTCGGAAACTATCACAATCAAGTATGGGATGGGTTCGAACAGAGTTGTACCAGCATTTCCTTGGTAGGGCTGTACAACGATGTCTTGGATGACTATCTCGAGTATTTATTGAATGACGTTGATTTGACTGTCAGCGACTTCAAATGAAATGGCTAATAATTTAATATTTTCTGAGTGAAATATTAAAATTCAGAGATACAATTATTTATTAGGAGGAAGAGTATGCCAAAAGGTAAAGTTACATTTGAGTACGAGCGATGTAAAGGCTGCTTGCTCTGTGTCGTCAACTGTCCGAAAAAGATTCTCTATCAGGACATGGAGACACTGAACAAGAGCGGCTACAACATCATCAAGGTATCGGAACCGGATAAATGCATCGGTTGCGCTTTTTGCGCGATGATGTGCCCGGATTCGGTCATCACGGTGGAGGTGGAGAAATAATGGCGAAAGTATTGATGAAAGGGAACGAAGCGATTGCATTAGCAGCGATCAAAGGCGGCGTGGATGCATTCTATGGTTACCCGATCACTCCACAAAACGAAGTACCGGAGTATTTATCGAAACATCTGTTAGCAAATGGTAAAGTATTCTTGCAGGCGGAATCCGAAGTTTCCGCCATCAACATGGTGTATGGTGCCGCAGGTGCCGGAGCCAGAGTCATGACCAGCAGTTCCTCTCCTGGAATCGCGTTGAAACAAGAAGGCATCAGCTATATCGCAGCTGCCGAACTTCCTTGTGTCATCGTCAGTGTCATGAGAGGTGGACCAGGTCTTGGGGGAATCCAACCGTCACAAGCCGATTATTATCAAGCGACTCGTGGTGGAGGAAACGGAGACTATCAACTGATCGTCTACGCACCGGAATCGATTCAGGAAACCATCGATACCATGAAAGGCGCTTTTGATACCGCCGATTTCTATCGCAATCCTGTCTTGGTTTTGGTCGATGGATTGATCGGTCAAATGATGGAATCCGTGGATTTTGACAAACCAATCAAACAACGGAAACTGGAACCGAAGGATTGGGCGACCAACGGAACGTTCAATCATCCGGGAAGACGCAATATAGCGAATTCCTTGCATTTGGATCCAGTAAAACTGGAAATCCATAACAACCATTTGCATGAAAAATACAATCAAATCAAAGAAAACGAAACCCAATATGAAATGGTCAATATGGACAACCCTGATTTTGTCATCGTTGCCTATGGAACAATGGCAAGGATCTGTCGTTCCGCCATTTCAATGTTAGAAGAACAAGGAATCCATGTTGGCATGATCCGTCCAATCACGATTTGGCCATATCCAGAGAAAGCATTTGATGAAATTCCTGCATCTTGCAAAAGGATTCTCTGCTGCGAATTATCGATGGGTCAAATGCTAGACGATGTATTGATTGCCAACAACGGTAGACATAAAGTCGGATTCTTCGGACGTTCCGGCGGTATGGTACCGGATCCGGAAGAAATCGTCGATGCGATCT
Source organism: Bacilli bacterium (assembly GCA_016935815.1). Classification (GTDB taxonomy): domain Bacteria; phylum Bacillota_I; class Bacilli_A; order Izemoplasmatales; family Hujiaoplasmataceae; genus 4572-104. Next base: position 3,695 of record JAFGQH010000014.1, read on the forward strand.
TGCACTTCGAAGACAAGGTGGTGAAATAAGATGGAAGTCAAATACCAAAAAACAAAAGGCTTGA
>JAFGQH010000001.1 GCA_016935815.1 Bacilli bacterium
ATAAGTCACGATAACTCTCATCATGGAAATTGACATAGAGCGGAACGATATCGATTTGATGTTGTTCCAATAACTTGGGAGTCAGATTGCATGTGCTGTCTTAGATCAATTTAACTGGTTTCATATCTTCACCTTCCAAATCAATTATAGCGGAAATTCTGTTTCTTGTAAATATCAAAACCAAAACAGATTTCTGAGGAAAAATCCTCGAATAATGATATAATAATCTTAGAGGTGACAAGAATGCTCACAATCGAAAGAGAACGAGTCGTAAACAATGTCAAAGAGATGATTATTGACTCGACAAAAACACTGGACAAGTCAATCGTCGATTCGTTGTTTTTAGCACGAGAAAACGAAGTGAACCCATTGGCAAAAAGCGTATTGGGCAAGATTATTGAAAACCAAGAGATTGCCAAAGAGGAAGACATTCCTCTCTGCCAAGATACCGGTCTTGTGGTATGTTTTGTTGAAGTCGGACGGGATTTGCATTTTGATTATGACTTAAGCGAAGCAATCAATGAAGGTGTATCCAAAGGATATACCGATGGATTCTTGAGAAAATCAATTGTCAGACATCCACTCAATCGTATCAATACCGAAGACAATACTCCGGCTGTCATTCATTACCAATTCATTCCTGGCAAACAATTGATCATCCATTTGGCTCCAAAAGGTGGCGGCAGCGAAAACATGTCAACCTTGAAGATGTTATCTCCAGCCGATGGGAAAGCAGGAATCATTGACTTTGTCTTAAAAACAATCCGAGAAGGTGGCGGAAAACCCTGCCCACCACTGATTGTCGGAATCGGAATCGGTGGTAATTTCGAGTATGTCGCTGAACTAGCAAAAAAAGCCATCTTCCGTCCAATTGATGATGTCTCCCCAATCAAGGAAAACCGTTTATTGGAAGAAGAATTGCTAGAAAAAATCAACGCACTCGATGTCGGACCGATGGGTCTTGGCGGGAAGACGACTGCTCTTGCTGTCAAAGTCAATTCCGCACCATGCCATATCGCAAGTCTACCTGTAGCAGTCAATCTACAATGTCACAGTGCAAGAAAAAGCGAGGTGATTCTCATTGGTACGCAAGCTTAATACGCCGATCACTGACGAGATCAGAGAATCGTTGGTCGCCGGTGAAGAGGTCCTGATCAGCGGTACGATTTACACCGCCAGAGATGCAGCACATAAACTCATGTACGATGCAGTCAAAGGCAATCAACCGTTGCCATTTGATTTTGAAGGACAGATCATATATTATGTCGGACCTACTCCAGCAAAACCGAATCAAGCGATAGGTTCTTGCGGTCCGACTTCAAGTTACCGAATGGATAATTATAGTCCTACTCTTATGAAGCAGGGACTAAAAGTTATGATTGGTAAAGGAGAACGCTCCTATGAATTGAATCGCAAGATTCAAGAACAGAAAGCAGTCTATCTGATTACGATTGGAGGAATCGGAGCGCTGTTATCGAAAACCATTGAAGTCAGTGAAACCATCGCTTATTCTGAACTCGGTCCAGAAGCGATTCGCAAACTCAAGGTAAAAGACTTTCCTGCCATTGTGGCAGTCGATTCCAAAGGGAATTCTGTATTCAAATAAAAAACTCGAAAAAATTCGAGTTTTCTTTTTTTTTAATATGCTTTCGACCAATAGACGAGATACTTTGCGGGTTTACCACAAACCGGGCAAACATCTCCATTTGGTGTTTGATCAAATGGCATACAGCGACTGGTAGCTGCCGTGTCGGCTTTCACTTTTTCCTCGCAAGCTTGGTCGCCACACCACATCATTTTGATATATCCACCCTCTGAATCAATAATTTTTTTGAACTCTTCATAGTCTGTGGTTTCTTTTGTATTCTCCAAAACATTAAGTAAGGCTCTTTGATACATATCGTCGTGGATGTGTTGCAAAATCGATGGAATCGATTCTGCGACGAGATCCAAATCCAACGTCAGCTTTTCGCCATTATAGCGTTTTGCCAGAACACAATGTCCTTGTTCCAAATCTCTTGGTCCGACTTCGATGCGAAGTGGAATACCTTTCATTTCGGATTCTGCGAACTTCCAGCCTGGACTCTTGTCGGAATCATCGATTTTGACGCGAAGACCCATTGCTTTAATGTTTTCTTCCAATTTGGCGCATGCTTCCATAACGCCTTCTTTATGACTTTGAATCGGAATGATCACGACTTGTGTTGGTGCTAAATATGGAGGAAGGACCAATCCGGAATCGTCCCCATGAACCATGATGACAGCGCCGATCAAACGAGTCGATACTCCCCAGGATGTCTGGTGAGGGTTTTTTACGCTTCCATCTTTATCTTGGAACGAGATGTTGAATGCTTCCGCGAATCCAGTACCCAGATAATGAGTGGTTCCACTTTGCAATGCCTTTCCATCGTGCATCAAAGCTTCGATGGAATAGGTATCTACAGCACCTGCGAATTTTTCTTTCTCGGTCTTCTTTCCGACAATGAATGGGATTGCTAGTAGGTCTTTTCCTAATTTCTCATAGATGTCTAAGATATCCAATGCTTCTTTTCTGGCTTCTGCTTCGTCTTTATGAACCGTGTGACCTTCTTGCCAAAGGAATTCGCTTCCTCTTAAGAACGGTCTCGTGGTTTTTTCCCAACGCACCACAGAACACCATTGGTTGTATAGTTTCGGTAGATCTCGATATGACGAGATGATCTTTGCATAATGATTGCAGAACAAGGTTTCTGATGTCGGACGAATGATCAAACGTTCGGATAAAGTTTCGTTTCCGCCAACAGTGATGATTGCGGTTTCTGGCGCAAAGCCTTCGACATGTTCTGCTTCTTTCATAAACAACGACTCAGGAATGACGAGTGGCATATAGACATTTTGATGACCGGTTTTTTTGAACTCGTCATTTAAATATCCTTGTATCCCCTCCCACAATGCATATCCATACGGACGATAGATGATGAATCCCTTTGCATCGGAATAATCCATCAATTCCGCTTTTCGGCATACATCCGTATACCACTGGGCAAAATCAGTGTCTCTGTCTGTAATTTCTCTTACTACGTTCTTTGCCATAGCATATCACTCCTTCATTTGTAGTATTATATCACAAGTTTAAAGTTGTGATTCCACAAATTTGTATAAATCCTCTTTTGTACCGTATTTGAAGACATTGCAGTCTTCCAATACCTCTTCAAACAATGTTCCGACTTCTTGTTTCAATACTTCCTTGCAATTGTCTTTGGTGATGTCTTTTTCCTTTAATGTTTCAATCCAAGCTAGATGTTTCTCGAGTTCCGGGTAATCCTTAGGATTCTTTCCTTCCACGAGGCAAGCTTCGATAAGATCAAGTTCATATAAGAGTCTTCCCGGAAGAATGGCAAGTCCCATGACTTCAATCAAGCCAATATTCTCCTTCTTGATATGGAAGAGCTCTTCTTTCGGGTGAAACAAGCCATACGGTTGTTCTTTTGTGGAATAATTGTTTCTTAATACGATATAGAATTCATAGGTTGACCCATTCAGTTTCAAAATCGGAGTCACGGTATTGTGTTCTTCTTCCGTACTTTGATAGATATTTAGTTCTGGATTATGGTATTTGTTCCAAGCTTTGTACAGATCTTTGACTGCATCAAGCAAAGAATTCTCATTGTTGGAACTAACCCGAACAACTGAGAGTGGCCAATCCAAGATATCATAATGAACTTTTCCTCGTTTGTAGTGCTTCAAGACTTTGGCATTTTCGATGGGGAAGTCATAGCGACCACCTTGGAAATGGTGATGGTTTAGAATCGATCCCCCGACAATCGGCAGACCGGCATTCGAACCAATCAGGTAATGAGGGAATTTGTTGATGAAATCGACGAGTTCATCAAAGGTTCTGTCATTGACGTACATCGGTGAATGTTCTTTTCTTAAGATAATACAATGTTCATTGAAGTATGCATAAGGAGAATACTGGAATCCCCAAGCGTCTTGTTCGTGATTCAAGGATATGGACACAACTCTATGGTTGGATCTTGGTGCCAGATTTGTCGATTGATAGACACCGATATTTTCCATACATAAGACACAAGCAGGATATTTATCGGCAATCATTGCCTGTTTTTGAATGTCTTTCGGATCCTTCTCCGGTTTGGACAGATTGATCGTAATTTCCAAAGGGGCGTATTTTCCTTCATAGACATAATGCACATTTTGATCGATTCGTTTTGTCTTGATGTAATTGCTCGCTTTGGATAGTACATGGAAGAACGTCGTAGCAGTCAAAGGACCTTTTTTATAGAATTGATGAAACAGTCGATTGATTTCACTAGGACGAGGCATCAAACAGTCGACGAGTTTCGCTTCAAAGGCGTCTTTTTCAGTGATCGTATCAGACGTTAGGATTTGATTCTCTTTCGCATATGTCAAAACATCATCGATCAGTGAAAAGAAATCGATGTCTTCGCTGACCTCTTCTTTTTCAAAGTGTGTGAGTTTCAAGAGATACAGAATTTGATTGACGGCCAAGTATTCATCATCCATCCCAAGATACAAGTGTTCTTTTGCATAGCGGATGAGCTGGTTGATTCTGGTATTGATCATAATCTACTCCTCATATCCGTGTGGATGTTTTTGATGAAACTTCCAAGCGGATTCAATGATTTTTGAGATATTGTGTTTTGGTTCCCAACCCAAGACGGCTTTTGCTTTTTGATAGGATGCCACCAATTTATCCGGGTCACCAGGACGTCTTTCGCCTTTTTCCATTGGTAACGGATGGTTTGTGACTTCTCTTGCGGCTTTGACGATTTGCAGATTGGAATATCCGGTTTCCGATCCTAGGTTGAACACGTCAGAATCATTTCCTTGTTCCAAATAAGATAATGCCTTCAAATGAGCATCTATCAAATCCTCAATATGAATATAATCACGAATACAAGTCCCATCGAAAGTATTGTAATCGTCTCCGAAAATCGTGATATGGTCGCGTTTTCCAAGCGGTACTTGCAAGACGATTGGAATCAAATGAGTTTCAGGTCTGTGATCTTCCCCGATGGATGCATCACTGGAAGCTCCCGCAACATTGAAATACCGCAAACTGACATGTTTGATTCCATGAGCGAGATCCGCCCATTTCATCATCTGTTCCATCATCAATTTGGTTTCTCCATACGGATTCGTTGGTATCGTCGGATATTCTTCTGTGATCGGCATCGTTTCATGTTTTCCATAGGTTGCAGCAGAGGATGAGAAGACAATTTTTTTTACATTGTATTTTGCCATGGTCTCCAAAACAACAATTGTTCCATAGACATTGTTATCGAAATACTTCAAAGGGTCTTTTATCGATTCGCCTACCAATGAAGACGCAGCGAAATGAACCACAGCATCGATGTTCTCAGTTTGGAAGACCCGATTCATGAAGTTCTTGTCCCGAATATCTCCTTGATAGAATTTTGCTTGCTTGGCTACGGCCTGTTTATGACCCGTCAGTAGATTGTCAATCACGACAACATCATGGGATTGTTTCAGTGCTTGCTTGACGAAGTGGCTGCCAATGTATCCAGCTCCACCTAACACCAATACGTTCATATGGTCCTCCTATCGATTCTGTCTAAATCCACGAAACTTGTAAAACGTTTATCTGTTGGTTTCGTTTGAAACCTCATCGTTTCTCTTGTGACTGGATGGATGAATTCCAGTTGGTATGCGAACAAGCCTAAGAAATAATCATCCACCCCATGCCCGCCGTATTTCTTATCGCCAAGAAGCGGATGTCCATGATGCGCAAACTGGAATCGGATTTGATGGAACCTTCCGGTAATCAATTTGACATCGACCAGAGAGTATGTGGATCCTTCCAAATCTGATTCTCCCAACACTTGATAGTGTAACAGAGAATACTGTCCTGAATTGGATGGAGCGATTTTGGCTGTTTTCAATTTCTCATCTTTGGCAATATAATCCTCTAGACTGCCTTCTTTATTTACATAGGTACCTTTGGCGATTGCAAGATATCGTTTCCCGAAATCATCGGAGCGAACTTGTTCTGACAATCGTCTTGCGGCTTTGGACGTTTTTGCAAATATCATTACGCCGCCGACATTCAAATCAAGACGATGAACCAAACCTAGATAAACATTCCCGGGTTTGGCATATTTTTCTTTGATATAATCTTTGAGCAAATCGACCATGTTTGGTAAATCCAGATCCGATCCTTGCGATTGGATTCCGGCTGGTTTGACGCAAACGATGATATGATTGTCTTCAAATAGAATCGAAAGATCCATTGTCAAGATCACTCTCCATATTATTTATTATTTTATCATAAATGAGAGAAAAAAACTAAGCCTTTCAGCTTAGTTTTAAAATTAAGGATTGACGCGGTTTGGTCCGCGGTATAGGAATGAGACATCTCGAATGTTGTCAATATCAAACAGACGCATCAAGAAACGATTCAGTCCGAAACCATAGCCTCCGTGAGGTGGAACCCCGTAACGGAAGAAATTGAAATAGAAATCAAGGGATTCTTTGGTCAAACCTTTTTCCAAAGCTTGTGCTACCAAGATATCATAACGATGTTCTCTTTGAGCCCCAGTCGTGATTTCGATTCCTCGGTACAATAAATCGAAACTTTTCGTCAAACCATTTTCATCCAACATATGGTAGAATGGTCTCGCTTCAAACGGATAATCGATTACAAAGACAAATTCCGATCCCAGTTTCTTCTTGGCATATAGACAGATCAGTTCTTCTTCTTTGCGGTCGAAGTCGTGTTCTTTCTCACCAATGTATTTGTAGTTTTCTTGAATGATTTTTTTCGCTTCCGCAAATGGAATACGTGGAAACGCAACTTCCGGAATGTTCACTTCTTTTTTGAATACATTTTGGAATTCTTCTCCGACTGTTTCTTTTAAACGTTTCATAACGTTGATTAGCACAGCCTCTTCCAAATCCATTACGTCGTGATGACTTTTGATCCAACTCATCTCACAGTCGACTGATGTGAATTCTGTCGCGTGATATGCCGTATGCGAGTTTTCAGCGCGGAATACCGGGCCGATTTCGAAGACATTATTGAACCCTGCCGCCATCGCCATTTGTTTGTAGAATTGTGGAGATTGAGCAAGATATACTGTTTTTCCAAAATACTCAAGTGAGAATACTTCCGCACCTGATTCGGATGCAGTTCCCAAAATCTTCGGAGAATGAATCTCGATAAAATTATGGTTTACCCAGTACTCTCTCATCGCCATTTCTGCGATGGTTTGCGATTTGAAAATCAGATAATTGCGATCGGTTCTGAGGTCCAGAAAACGATTGTCAAGACGCAATTCCTGATTGGATTTATTGTTGTAATCGAGTAAGTCGATTGGTAGTTCTTCTTCACTTTTCGAAGTGACTTCGATTGAAGTAGGGATACATTCCATCCCTCTCAGTTTTACCTTCGGTTGTTCGTAAATCACACCTTTGACACAAACGGTGCTTTCTTTGGTCAAAGCGCTGACGATTTGGTTCAATTCCTGATTTTCTTCGTTTTTTTCAATGGTGACTTGAATCTTGTCAGAAGAATCTCTCAATACGATGAATTGAACATATTGCAAATCTCTGATTTTATCAACAAAACCGCTGATCTCAATCTCTTGATTGTAATAATTTGCCAGGTCTTTGAAATAAATCTTTTCCATATGGTCCCTCACTTCTTTCATGTTCAAATTATTATAGCATAATAAAATAGCCTTTTCAATTATATCATATATCAATTTGAGCAAATATAAGGTAATTTTATACTCATTTTATTATAATATATACGGGAGGAATATCTATGAATAAAAAAATCTATGATACGTTCATCGCTTATCTCGACAAAGAGGACAAAGACCAAGCATTACTTTATATCTTGGATCTACTAAAACAGGGCGAAACCATTCAGTCCGTTTATGAGAATTTACTGGTTCCATCTCTGGTCTCTTTCGAGTGCCCAGAAAAAGAGGAAGAACTCTGCATTTGGTACGAACATACGAGAACCTCGATCATTCGTACGATTTTGGAAGCGAGTTATCCTTATATCATTGAAAAAAGGGAGAAAAAATCAATCAGAAGATGATGGTGGTATGACCTCAGGAAGAATACCACGAAATTGGCGCTATCATTGCCAATCATTATTTTTCACTGGTTGGCTTTGATTCGTACTATATCGGAGCGAACACACCAAGCGAAGACATTCTTTTGGCAATCCGAGCCCTGAAACCGAGTTTTATCGCTTTATCTGTTACAAATTATTATAACTTGTTTGTAACCAAAAAACTGACGCAAGCGATTCGTTCACAGTTTCCAAATTTGAAAATTATCGTTGGCGGACATGCGTTTGAAAATCCAGAGTCCTTGAAACAAATCGAATACGATTATTTGTTGAAGGATTACAAGGAGATTCTTGCCTTCAAGAAAGAGGTGGTTGGATGAAATTAGCATTCCAAATCGCCAAACGTTTCTTGACTTCGGCGAAACGTCAAACCATCGTAATCATCTTGGGAATCGCAATCGGTGTTTCCGTACAGGTTTTCATCGGATCTTTGATTTCCGGATTGCAAGCATCTCTCATCGATTCCACCATCGGTTCCAGATCTCAGATCACGATCACTGCCGATGCAAACATTGCAAACTACGATTCATTGATTACGGACATCGAAAGTTCGACGGACAATATCACGGTTGTCACACCAACATTTACCATTGCCGGTTCCGGAGTGAACGGCAGTTTATCTGAAAACGTGGTATTCCGTGGTTTTGATTTCACAACAGCCAACGGAATCTATAAATTCGACGAATTGTTATCGGAAGGAAATCTACCGACAAATACCAATGATATAGCACTTGGGGTTGGCTTAAAGGACAGTTTGAATCTGTCTATTGGCGACACTGTGACGTTCAGTTCTCCTGTATATGGAGATACCACTTTGAATATTGTCGGATTCTTTGACGCAAAGGTCTTGGCAATCAACGATGCTTGGGTAATCACTCCGCTTACTACGATCCAAGGTATCGTTGGTGAGGGTAACGTGGTGAGTTCCATTGAAATGCAATTGAAGGAAATCTTCAATGATGTCACAACCAAAGACGAAATCCTTTCGGCAATCGGTTCTACTTATAATGTAACCACTTGGACAGAAGAAAACCAGGAATTGTTATCTGGTTTGAACGGTCAAAGCATTTCTAGCTTGATGATTCAAATTTTCGTCATCGTGTCCGTTGTTCTTGGAATCTCCTCCGTCTTGGCAATTTCTGTTCTTCAGAAATCCAGACAGCTTGGAATTTTGAAAGCAATGGGAATTCAAGACAAGGACGCTTCCAAAATTTTCTTGTTGGAAGGGTTCATATTGGGAATCTTCGGCGCTATATTAGGGATTTTGTTCGGACTTGGATTATCCTATATGTTTACCAAATTTGCACTGAACCCGGATGGAACACCGGTTATCGCATTGCAAATCGATGCGGGATTCATCGCATTGAGCGGTGGTATCGCGCTAGTGGCTTCTACATTGGCAGCACTGAGTCCTGCGATCAAATCGTCCAAATTATCTGTCATCGAGGTGATTCGCAATGGCTGATATCCTAACACTACAAAACATCAACAAAACCTATGGAGAAAAAACCAAAAATCCGAATCAAGTATTATTCGACTTGAACTTGTCCATCGAAGAACATTCGTTTAATTCAATCATTGGACAGTCGGGTTCCGGGAAATCGACTTTGCTGAATATTATCGGGACGTTGGATAAACCGACATCAGGAAACTTATTGTTAAAGGGGAAGAACATAACATCCTTCAACAAAAACGAGTTGGCGGATATCCGCAATCAACAGATCGGATTCATCTTCCAGTTCCACTACTTGCTGCCGGAATTCACTGCTTTGGAAAATGTCCTGATGCCATATAAAATTTCCAAACAACCTTTGACCAAGGAAATCGAGGACCGCGCCAACGAATTATTGGATCTTGTCGGACTTGGCAACTTCAAGAAATCTTTGGCAAACAATCTCTCTGGTGGTCAGCAACAGCGCGTTGCCATTGCTAGAGCCTTGATCAACAATCCAAGTCTTGTGTTGGCGGATGAGCCAACCGGAAACTTGGATTCCGATACAACTGAAAAGGTCTATGAATTGTTGCGACAAATCAATCAAAAATTCAAAACAACATTCATTATCATCACCCACGATAGACATATCGCTGAAAAAACCGATCGCATCATTGAGATCAAAGACGGTCGGATCTACATGGATATTACAAAATAGTCATCTTAAAACACTTTCATTTATTTGAGAGTGTTTTTTTTACTTTATTATTGACATATGTCAATTATTATTAGACAATAGTATATAGGAGGTATCATATGATTATAGCTTGCGCAACGAATGATTTTATCCATTTATCATGTGATCACTTTGGAGATGCCAGCCATTACCAACTGTTCGAGATCGATCCAAATCAAATCCAAATGTTAGAGACCATTGAGAACACATCCTTGGATGAATATGAAATACACCATCACAAAGCACTTCATATTCTAGATTTGTTTCGAGAACATGGTGTCAACGCAGTGATGAATCAAGCGTTTGGAAAGAACATCAAAACCATTGTTTCCAAGACGATTCCGATCCTTACTAAAATTGAAACAATTGATTCTGCACTTCGTATTCTAAAGGATCACTTAAATGATATCTTGATTGAGCAATACAAGAACAAGCAATTCTACATAAATCTTTCGAAAGAGAATGGAGTGATTATTCATGAGATTTAATAATGGAGCAGGAATAAATCGAAGCGGCAGCGGTTTAGGCGGTGGTGGTTTCTGTATCTGTCCAGAATGCAATACCCAAGTCAAACACCAGCAAGGGAAACCCTGCTACAAGCAATCCTGTCCCAACTGTGGATCCCCTATGATTCGTGAAGGAACACAATCTATCCAACAAGAATCGAATCAACCGTCAAGTTCAAAGCGAAGAATCGCCTCGATTGACTTGGAAAAATGCATCGGTTGCGGTGATTGTCTGTCCAGTTGTCCGTTTGATGCTATTGAAATGAGAGATGGATTAGCTCATGTAATAGAAGACAAATGCAAAGGCTGCATGGCCTGCAGACGTTCTTGTCCAGTACAAGCCATATCCTAAAGAAAATCACTACAGTTTCGCTGTAGTGATATTTTTTTATTCTTCTGCTTTGTGAACCGTAACCTGAGGAAAAGGAATCTCAATATTGTTTTTATCCAACAACTCTTTGATGCCTTGTCGAATAAATCGTTCCACAGCGTAGTGTTTCTCTGTTTCCGTTTTACAAATCACGCGAAGATTGACGGAACTGTCTGCTAATGCAATCACACCGACGCAGACTGGATCTTCGATGATTTCCGGGAAGATCTCTTTGTATCGTGGTAGGTCTTCTTTTAGGATATCCATAGTTTTTTGGATATCTTCTTTATATGCAATACCAAAATCGATAATCGCGATCGATGGAGACAGCGTATAGTTGATGGTATTTTCGATGGTGCCATTTGCAAAAATCATGATGTCCTGTTTCCAGTTTTTGATTTTAGTACTCTTAAGTCCGACATCAATGACTTCGCCTTTGAATCCGTTGATTTCTACGATGTCTCCGACATCAAAATGATGTTCGAAGATGATGAAGAATCCGGAAATGAAATCCTTGATCAAACTTTGAGTACCCATACCGATGATGATTCCCAAGATTCCCAGACCGGCAAGGGCTGGCATCACGTTCACTCCCCAAAACGATAAAATAACAAGCAAAGCAACGATTTCGACAACATATTTGACGATGCTTTGCGTCACCTTCAGTATTGTTAAGACGCGCTTCTTGTTCAGTTTCGCCTTATCACCTGCCCGACGTGTTAATATGCTTGTGATACGAACAATCAACATCGTAACCATAATCGTAGCTGCAGTACCGATCAAAGCACCGACCTTCGCCAAGAATCCACCTTGAATGGAAGTCCAAATATCATTCCAAGCGGTTTGATAGTCGAATCCAAACATCCATAAGATAAATCCAATAGCTCCTATTAGATATAGAACATCCAAAACATAAAACCAAATATAGCCTTTTGGCAAGGTTTCGTGTTTTTTCATTCCTCTATTTGTGAAGAATGTCAATAAAACAAAGACAAATATCAACAACACCGCAATAACGATATCGATTCCCAAATTGATCCACATAAAAATCATAATTTCACCTCATTGTAACTCTACTTATCATTGTACTAAAATTCATGAAAAAAGACAAACGGAACCGCTTGTCTTCTAAATATCCAATTATTAGATACGATCTTGATACACACCCAGTATCGTTTGGTTGGCAGACACTACAGCTGTAATCCCGGACATTATCAAACCCAAGTTGAAGTTCAATTTGATTTCCAGTTCCTCTTGCGCATTGACAAACGGGATATCAAGACTTTTGATCAATGCATGACTACCAACTCGAATGGATTTAACTTGTTCGGATTTATAGACATAGGTTTCCCCATTTTTCAACTTGTAAACAACTTCTCCATTGATCCAAATTTTCATTTTGACAGCGAATCCATAAAGCGACTTTTTACGAACAAATGTTATTTTCATTGACTTCTCCTTTTCCAAAAGATACGAAATGTATCTTGTTCAATGTTTATTATATCACATGAAATACAAAAGAAAAGAGTGGAAATCCACTCTTCGTACCGATTATTTTAGAATCTTGCTTTGCATGCTTTCAACCAAAGCATTCACTCCTTGTTCGACTGCTTTAAAGTCGGGTTCTTTCGGTGTTCCATTGAATTCAATGAAGTCAACGAAATTCCAATTCATACGATGGGTTTCTAAAATGACTTCTAGTTCTTTTTTTGCGCCAGCGCTCCAACCAAATGAACCAAAGTACAATGCGTTTTTACCAGACATTTTCTTTCTTCCGAGTTCATCTATAATATGTGCAACCGGTGGGAACATCTTGTATTCGTAAGTTGGAGCTGCGATAATGACTCCTGCGGATCGCAAGACATCAGTTAAGACATCACTTTCTGTTGTCAAAGGCATCTGCAAGAAGTTCACTTTGATGCCTTTTGATTCTAAAAGCGCTTTGGCATATTCAGCTACTTTTTGGGTGGACCCATACATGGAACCCCAAATAATTGTGACTTCATTATTTCCTTGTCCATTCGCAAAATCTGCCCAACCCAAATAATCATTCATGATTTTCTCAGGATGTTCACGATAAAGCGGTCCGTGTCCAGGAGCAACCATTGCGACATCCATGGTCTTTGTTTTTGCGACGGCTCTTTTTAGGAGTGGAACAAATGTCATCATAACATTTGAAAAATATCGCATTCCCTCTTGTTCGAATAACGCTACTTCTTCTTGTGTCATCTCATCATCGAAATGATGTTCTTCCATGGTCCCAAAGGCACCAAACAAATCACAGGTGAAAAGAATCTTTGTACTTGTCTCATAGGTGACCATGGTTTCCGGCCAATGAACGTTCGGTACCGGATGGAAGGTCAATGTCTTACCATTTCCCAAATCAATAGAATCGCCTTCTTTGACGATCATGATATCAATATCTTCACCATAAAACGCTTTGACGATCTCAGCGCCTTTTGCCGTGGTTACCAATGTGAAATCCGTTTTTATTTTGCGGAAATTCTCGATCCAACCGGAATGATCCGGCTCCATATGGTTGACAACAAGGTACTTGATGTCCTCCGAATTGATGTCTACTTCTCCTAAACTTTTGTATAGGGTTTCAGGAACTCCATCCCAACCGATGACACCATCGATGATGGCAATATCTTTTCCTTTCACGATATAAGAATTCATCGTGACTCCGTGAGGAAGTTCCCACATGCTTTCAAATAATATGTCATCCAAATTCATGGAAAACATGAATGTTCCTTCTGCGATTTTTTTCTTAAACATAATACTCTCCAAACTATACCACAGTATGATATTATTACGCTCATAATTATAACGAATTCAACGCAAAAATACAAGCGAAGTAACTGATGAATTATTCCTTAAGGGTGTGAAAAGGTTGTCAATTCAGACAGTAAAATGATATATATTTCTTTTCACCTTAACGCTTCTATTTCTTTTGATAACCTTCTAAGTGCTTGCAAAACTTGGTTTGGTTCATAGTTGAACACTTGATTGATATCCTCTTTTAGATGTTCTGGTACTTTGTTTAACTTCAATGCATATTCCAACATCCTCTTTTCGCCTGGATGAAGGGTACGATTGATTGCAAATAAGATATCATAAAACACTTCAAAAAATGCAGTAATCCGATGATTGATGGAATGCAAGTCTTTTCTATCAATGGCTTTCTCTACTTGATGGTATAACGACGGCATCTTTTCACTAAGGATTGGTAGATTATAATTAATGATTTTATCAAAGTAACTTGGTGTTAACTGGCTTTGAACTTTATTCACAAGATCTTGATACATTCCCTTTCTGTCATACAGTATGACAGAAGAGATGATATTGTCAGCGAAACAAGTCGAATATCCATGACCCACTGGAAGCGGATCTACCATTTCAAAAAAATCCTTGAAGGTTCTGTATATGAATTCGATCTCGACACCATTCTTTAGAATGCCGTCATCTTCCAACTCCCAGAAATGGTTATTGTATTCCATATAACTCACAAAAGGAGCTAATAGCTCTTTTCTCTTATCTAGTGAAATATACCGTTCTTCCGTGTATATATATAGATCATAATCAGAATGCTCGTCATACGTTCCCCGCGCTCTTGAGCCACCTAGAGCGATGGCAAGTATTTCTTCGTTTTTTTGTAATTCAACGATTAATTGTTCAAACATGATTACACCTCTTATGTAGTTTATCACAATATCACTTTTTTGAAAGAAAAAAGTTTGACACAATTGTATCATGTAAGATTTTAGTATACATTTAGATATCAACAAACCGTTGTTTCTAGTGTATACTTTTTTTATAGGACAACAGTCCTAAA
>JAFGQH010000015.1 GCA_016935815.1 Bacilli bacterium
GGAATTGCAGCATATTTGATTACGACTTCCAATAAGAAACCTACGAATACATTCCAATATTTGGTATTGGGTGCGATTGGAAGCAGTTTGTTCTTGTTTGGCGTTGTTGTTTTATACTCAATGTACGGAACCTTGAATATGGTTGTCATGATTCAAGCAATTCAAACAAGTGCGAACTATAAAGAAGTAATACTTCCATTTACATTGATGTTCATCGGACTCGGTGTCGAAGCAAAATTATTGCCGTTCAATGCTTGGGTCAAAGGTGTTTTAGGGCATTCCAATACGATGTCTGGTCCTATGATCGCTAGTGTTTATGCAGCGGCTATGAGTTTTGTACTTGGACGATTGATCACAAATCTATTTGCGTTTGAAGGTACACTGTTAACTGTTGTTACAGTTCTATTGGCAGTTGGTATCGTTGCTGGTGATATCATGGCGTTTGCTTCTTCGAAAACAAGAGAGATTTTATTGTTCAGTTCGATTGCTCAAGCAAGCATCATCGCATTGTTGTTTGTCAACGGAGTGGTCATCTGGGCGGTATATTTGATTGTTGCAAATGCACTTAGCAAAACCGTCATGTTCCTTGTTATCAATAAAGCTACAAAGGAAGTTGGTACCGATGAAACACAGAGTCTTCGCGGTTTGTTTGTCGATAACAAACTGGTTGGTGTCGCATTCACTCTTGTCACTTTGAGTGTAATGGGATTACCACTATTGGCAGGATTCGTAATCAAATTGAATTTCTTGACACAACTGGCCGGAGCGGGATTGATCTGGTTGATCGTAATCATCCTGGTCGCTTCTGTTATTGAAGGTATCTATTTTGTCCGTTTGATTGTTAAATTGTGGTACAAAGAAGATAACGAAATCAACGTTAAATACAATGTATCGTTTAAAACAGTTTTTGTTTTAATCGCTTTGGCTTTACTTGTTTTCGGTACTTACTCTACTCCTCTTGGTAATTTGGACAACACGATTGATACAGTATCGGAGGTGGTCAATAATGGCTAGTATTGAATTATTGATTTTGTTCCTTGTTGGAGCAGGACTTATTGCATATTTACTGACCAAAGTGAATACATTCTTGGGATCAATATTCACAATCTTCGCTGTCATGTTTGTTTTCGTATCTTTGGCAGCGTATGGATTCAATATGAATATGGATACGGTGGTAAATTATTTACCAGGAATCAGTTTCTCGCAGACCTATCTTGGATTTTATTTTGCCATCATCATCGTATTTGTGTATTTAATGGTCAGCTTCTTCCATCCTTATTATCTAAACGAATATAAATACAAAGATTCTTATAACTTATTGTTCCTGCTTAGTTTGGCGGGAATCTTGGGAGCTTTCTATACAGATAACTTCCTCAATTTGTTCTTTTTCTTCGAACTTATCATTTGGACGACCATGTTCCTGATTCCTCAAGGGAAGAGCAGAGAAGCAGCAGTATCCTATTTTGGATTCAGTGTTGCCGGTAGTGTTGCTATGTTGATTGGAATATTCGTTATTTTCCAAAACAACGGAAATAGTTTTGATATCGCAACCGGATTGGCTGCATTAAACGGAACCAATGCGATTTTCGTATTCATATTATTCCTGATTGCAGCATTTGCGAAGTTAGGATCCTTCCCTCTGCACATTTGGCTTCCAATCGCTCATGGTAACGCACCACATCCATTCTCTCCGGTACTGTCCGGGGCGTTGGTAAAACTGGGAGCGTTCATCGGTGTATTGGCTTTGATTCGAATCGCTCCTGCGACAGGATTATTTGTTGCGATGGATCTTCCAATTGGGCAGTATGTTGTTGCATTACTTGGTAGTGCTTCAATCGTATTTGGTACCTTGATGGCAATCAAGGAAGATGATGCCAAGAAATTATTGGCATATTCCTCTATGAGTCATGGTGGATATATCTTGGTTGCATTCAGCATTTTGAACGGACTGGCTTTCGCTGGTGGATTCTATCATATCTTGGCACATGCTTTGGCAAGTGCTGGAGCTTTCATGGCGATTGCTGCAGTTGCAAGGGCAACTGGAACAACCAAAATGAAAGAACTCGGTGGTATGATCCACAAGATGCCAATTACTTATTTGGCTTATCTGGTTGCGATCATCTCCATGGCGGGGATTCCTCCTATGGGTGGATTCATCTCCAAATGGTTGATCTTCCAAGCAGTCATCAATAAAGGTATGGTATTTGTCGGTATCGCCGTATTCTTCGGTAGCGTCGGATCCTTCCTCTATGTATTCCGTCCTTTGGCAGCGTTGTTCTTGGGACAAGAGTTCAGAGAATACAAAGGCGTAAAAGAAGCACCGATTTTGATGTTGATTCCTACGTTCATCATTATGGGACTCAATGTTTATACGGGAGTCTTCCCAGCTGGTATCCTGGAATTCATCAACAAGATCATTGTTGAATTGGGTTATACGGGAATCACAGTATCCACATATGCAATCAACGGTTCAAATGGAATATTGAACCCTGCTCTGATTTCGCTTGTATTCGCAATTGGAGTTGCTATCGCATTCGTGATTTTCATTGTCTTGAAAAAATCCAGAAAAGTGGATTTGATGGATACTTACACGGCAGCGAACTTTGTTCATGATGAACATTTGTTACATTATTCCGTAGATTTCTACGCGCCTTTAGAACGTCTATATGAAAAACAAAGCAGTTGGATGAAGAAATTCTACACTGCTTTGGCAGAGAAAGTGAAGGAACTCGGTAAACTAGGCAAATATCTGTTCATGTCAAAGAACGTGGCAACCACCCTGTTCTGGATCGTTGCCATCATCATCTTCTTATTGTGGGGTGAAGTACTATGACAATTGTTAATTTCTTAATCGGAATCGGTATTGCTTTGTTCGGATTCGTGTTGCAAACATCGATTGGTGGAATCAACCGCAAAATCGTTGGTCGCATGCAAAAACGTCACGGACCTAGATGGTACCAAGAATTCCTTGATATTTTCAAATTATTAAGCAAACGCGCCGTCAGCCATGGTTGGATCTTCGACTTTGGAGTCATTATGGCTTTGGGTGGAATCGTCGGTACAGCAATGTTTATGCCGCTGACGAAAGACATCCTCGCATTCACAAACAACGGTGTTAATTATGATAATTTCTTTATCTTCGTATACCTGTTGGCTGTTGGTATGTTGGGTATGGCGATGAGTGCCTCCGGATCCGGAAATCCTTGGGCCAGCATCGGTGTCATGAGAGCTTTGACAACAATGCTTGCTTATGAAGTTCCGTTCCTGATTGTCGTTTTGACCATCATCAACTATTCCGGACAAAGCTCATTGACCGGTATTATGGAATTCCAACAAATGGCCGGAAATAATTGGTTCCTAATTGCTATGCCGCTTGGCGGTATCGTCGGATTCATTTGTTTGATGGGTATGCTTGGTAAAAAACCGTTTGAAACCTATATCGCTCCAGCGGAGATCGCATCCGGACCGATGGTGGAATACGGTGGGAAACAACTCGGTATGTTATTCATACTGCATGAGATTTCCGTATTTATCGAAGTCAGTTTGTTCGTTCATCTCTTCTTGGGAGGAGCCGCAAACATCTTCGAATTCCTGATCAAGTATTTTGCAGTGTACACACTTGCAAATTTGATTTCGAATGTAAACGGTCGATTCAAAATCGATCAAGTGGTCACGTTCTTCTACAAATGGCCACTATTGATGGCTGTGACGCAAGCAGTTATCGTAATCTATTTTGGATGGGTGATCTAATATGTTAAGTACGAAATTTACACCAAAAACAAAATTGACAAAAGCAGAAATCGATCGTAAATGGTGGGAGGTTGGAGATTATTTCCGCCGGAATTCCCTTTGGCTGTTGATGTATTGTACCGGATGTTGTGCAATCGAATTACCACCATCAATGACCTCTGCTTATGATATGGAGCGTCTTGGTATGGGGCCTATGGCAACTCCAAGACAAGCAGATATCCTGCTTGTATCAGGATATTTGTCACTGAAAACCTTACGTCGTTTGATCTACACTTATGAACAAATGAGCGAACCAAAATATGTCGTTGCTCTTGGATCTTGTCCAATCAACGGTGGTATCTATCATGATTCCCATGCGGTGATCAACCAATTGGATCAATATGTACCTGTCGACGTTTATGTTGCAGGATGCATGCCAAATCCGGAATCCGTTCTGAACGGGTTCGTCGATTTGATGGAAGGAATCAAAAACAAGACCATGAATGGTTGGAAACGATATCACGAACATTACGAATGGTACAAGGAAAATCAAAAGAACTCTCTTGGGGAGGTGATCGTTCATGACGAATTCCATCAATAATATCGAATTTGTAAATGAATTGGTTGCGAAAACCACAAAGATCCTGAAACAAGAAGTAATCGATAATCAACAAGTAGCATACGAAATCAATACATGTGATGTTCATCATCTGTTATCGGTTTTGAAAACTTCCGGCTGGAAACAGTTATCATATTTGAGCGCTGTAGACTGGCCAGAAGAGAACAAATTCGAAGTCGTATACATATTGTTCAATTGGGAACAACCGGTTTACATTCAAGTACGTACGAAGATCGATCGGGAGAATCCTGTTGTTGATACCATCACTACGGTTTTCCCTGGAGCGAAATATTACGAACGAGAAGCACATGAATTCTTTGGAATCGCATTCCCTGGTAATCCAGACTATATGAAACAATTGATCTTGGAAGGTTGGGATGATATTCCGCCGTTAAGAAAGGATTTCGATCCGAGTGCTTATAGTGCGAAGAAATTCCCTTCCAGAGAGTATCCTCAAGATTATTCTGTTAAAGATCCGGAAAATCATACAAGAGAAAAACGCGAAGCAAGAAAAGTAAGAGGCAATGCACTCAGAACAGGAGGTAAGAAACAATGAAAGAAATGAAATTGTTTTTAGGACCTCAACATCCTGGTATGCACGGAAATGCATCGGTTCACATGTTTGTGGATGGGGATATCATCAAGAGATCTTATCTATTGCCTGGTATGCTGCATCGTGGATTTGAAAAGCAGATGGAGCGTAAACTATGGGTCAACAATATCTCTTTGATTCCTCGTGTTTGCGTACCGGAACCAGATATCAATGAAATGTCATTCGCGACTGCCGCGGAAAAGATATTGAAATTGGAAATCCCTGAACGAGCTCATTGGATTCGTATGATTATTTTGGAATTCGCCAGAATATCAGCCCATCTTATGGCTTATGGAGGTCTTGGAGGACCAACTGGTAACTATACTTTGATGTATCACGCTCATGTAGATAGGAACTATATCCTTGATATTTTTGAAAAAATCACTGGAGCCAGAGTCTATCATCAATATATCGTCATCGGTGGAGTCAGACAAGATTTGCCAGAAGGCATCGAGGAAGACATTCACGCATTCTTGAATGATTTGGAATCCAGACTTGTAGAATATCGTGACTTGGGAATCGACAATGCATCGATTATCAAGAGAATCAAAGATACGATCATGTTGCCTGAAGAAGTCGTCTGGGAGCTTGGTGTCACCGGAATTGGTATGCGCTCGGCAGTCGGAAAAGAATACGACGTCAGAAAAGTCGTTCCTTATGCAAGATATGACCAAGTCGAATTCGAAGTACCAACATCCAATTATAGTGATGCAAGAGCACGTTTGGACATCAAGATCAAAGAAGTGCAACAATCCATCAACATCATTCGCCAATGTTTAGAGAAGATGCCAGAAGGTCCTGTCAGAGTAAAACCTGGTAGAGGACAATCCATGCGTTGGACCGTACCGTTCGGGTATGCTTATGCTCCGATTGAATCCAGCCGGGGTGAGTTCGGTTACTATATGGTATCCAATGGCGGAACCAGTCCATGGCGTGTAGGTGTTCGTGGGGCAAGTTACCCACAAGGACTGCTAGGAATTGAGAAATATCTCCCTGGCACTCGAATTGACGACGCTGCCCTTTGGGTAGATACAATGGGGATTTGTTCCCCGGAAATCGATCGATAGGAGGAAATCATGGAAGATAAGAAAAAATATCCAAAACCGAGTATTTTCAAACCATTGAGACATTTCAAATACCTGTTTAAAAAACCGGTATCTCATCCGTTGGATACGATATTCACGGAAAAAAATGCCGATTATCTCAATAAAAACAATCCGTTCCGCAAGAACAAAATCAAGAATTCAATACCTCGTACAGCCCCCGACAATATTCGTGGATTCCATGTCAACGATTGGGAAAAATGTATCGGTTGTGGTACTTGTGGAGAAATCTGCCCTACTGCAGCGATTGAAATGGTTCCAAGAGAAGATTTGCCACTCGTAGCCGGAGAATTGCAACAACGCCCAGTCATCGACTATGGCCGTTGCTGCTTCTGTGCTCTCTGTGTGGATACTTGTACAACCGGATCCTTGAATATGACCAAAGAGTACGTTTTTGCGGATTCCAATCCGGATTCCTTCAAACTAATGCCAACAGAAACATGGCAAGGTCAAGATGTCGAACTCGGATATCAGAAATCTGAAGTTACCGACTTATTGGATTTGAAAAGAATCGAGATGGAACATGTTGAACCAGAAGAACGCATCAAGAGTTATATCGAAGTCGTACGCGGATACTCGAAAGAATTCGCTCGTCAAGAAGCTGCTCGTTGCGTAGAATGTGGTGTATGTACCGCATCCTGCCCGGTTCAAATGCATATCCCGCTCTACATCAAAGCTATTTGGGAAGATGACATTGAAGGTGGGTTGAAACAAATCTATGAGACCAATCCATTGCCTGGTGTTTGTGGACGCGTTTGTACCCACAACTGTGAAACCGCATGTGCGATTGCACAGCGCGGAGAAGCAATTGCAATTCGTTGGTTGAAGCGTTACATCATTGACAGTGCTCCAGATGAAATGTACGAGAAAATATTTGCTGAACCGGTATCTGAAGTCATCAATGCGAAAATCGGTATTGCCGGAAGTGGACCTGCAAGTTTGAGTGCCGCATATTATTTACGCGGTCTAGGCTATCATGTCGATGTATTTGAAGAAAAGAATCGTGCTGGTGGAGTTATGAGTTATGGTGCTCCTCAATATCGTATTCCTGATTATGCTGTGGAAAAAGACATCAATTTCATTAAAAAAATCGGTGTCAATATCCATACGAATACCAGAGTCGGTAAAGATATAACCTTGGAAGAGATGCAGAAGAAATATGATGCAGTATTCCTCGGAACCGGATTCTTCGCCGCTCGTAAATTGAATATTCCTGGCGCTGATCACAAAGATGTCATGGGTGCTATGGACTTCCTTCCGATCACGAGAGACTTTGCTCGCGGAGACTTGAAACTGGATGAAGTCAACGTCAAGAAATCCGTTGTCGTCGTTGGTGGTGGAGATGTCGCATTCGACGTTGCAAGAAACTGTGTTCGTATCCAAATTCAAAAATATGGAAAAGCGGA
>JAFGQH010000016.1 GCA_016935815.1 Bacilli bacterium
CGAATCCCCTAGGGGATTGTACTAATAAAGATTAATAACTTACTACATTACACAATTTAATTTGTACTTGACAAAGGGAGTACTTTATATTTTATCTTTTTATGAAAAATAACGTATTAGAGAAATTACAAAATGGCTAAAACAGGGCAAATAAAAGGCCTGATACTTAATTGTATCAGACCTATGCTTTGCTTGTGGTGCGGCCGATGAGATTTGAACTCACACGCCACGTGGACACTACCCCCTCAAGATAGCGCGTCTACCATTCCGCCACGGCCGCTGTTGACTCATTTCATTTTAGAGAATTGCTGAATACCATTTTTGAATACTGGGGTATTTTCTCCTTGAATCAATGGCAATACATAATCAATAAATTCTTTAGTAATACCATTTCCTTTCGCATTGATCATACTTTTCAATACTTTTTTCTCAGTATTGGCACATTGGTTCAATGCATGCAGTTTATATGTTATCGCGTAAGGACCTTCCGATGCTCGATGCATTACGACCATTAAATTGGTATGTTTCTCTATCGCGGCTATAACAGCTTGTCTTCCGACTTCTATTGCTTCTTCGACATCTGTCAAACTTTGGATATGAGATGCAGCACGTTGTGTGGAACCAAACTCAACGGAACGAGAAGGAATTCCAAGATCCGCTGATACCGTAGTCGCTAATTTAGAAGCGACACCGCCTAATTGGAAATGTCCAAAGGCATCTTTCAATCCAGAACTCGATGAAATAAAGATTCCCTCTTCATTCGCGAGTCCTTCGGATACGGCAATCAAACATTGTTTTTTCTTGCGATAGATTTCGCTGACTTCTTTTTTGAATTTCTCAATCGAAAATGGAATTTCCGGCAAATAAATCAGATCAGGACCAAATCCTGATAAATTTGCGATTGCGGAAGACGCGGTCAGCCAACCAGCATGACGCCCCATGATTTCAACGATAGTGACTTTTCCGTTCGGATAAGCTAACATATCATATGAGATTTCCATCATCGTGTTCGCAATGAATTTCGCTGCTGAACCAAAACCAGGAGTGTGATCAGTGAAAGGCAGGTCGTTATCAATGGTTTTTGGTACACCGATGATATAGCATTCATAATTGATGTGGTCGAAATAATCTGCAATTTTGGAACAAGTATCCATCGAATCATTTCCACCATTATAAAGGAAATAGCGAATGTTGTATTTCTTGAAGATGTATAACAATCGCAAATAGTTGGTATCATCTTCTCTGAAATCTGGCAATTTATAACGTACAGAACCAAAAGCGGAACCAGGAGTATGCTTCAATAATTGAATGTCTTCTTCGTTTTGTTGGTTCACAAAAATGAAATCTTCATTCAATGCCCCTTGGATTCCATGGCGCATGATAATGATTTCTTCTATGAATTCGCTTTGATTTCTTGCTTCATCGATCACTCCAAATGCGCTTGCATTGATTACGGAAGTAGGTCCTCCAGATTGACCGTAAAGTAGATTTCCTTTTAATTTTGCCATTTCATTCAACTCCTACATTTAAATATCATATCATATTTTTTTTAAAAATATGTGATTTTTTTTTCAAAATCCGTATTTTTTTATGATAAAATATGAGTATATGAAAGAAATCCGGTGAAGGATATGGCCAATATCAAAGATGTCGCCAGATTGGCAGGTTGCGGTATCGCTACCGTGTCACGAGTCATCAACAAATCTGGATATGTTAAGAAGGAAACGCGCGAGAAGGTTGAAAAGATCATTGAAGAGCTAAGTTATCAACCAAACGAGATTGCAAGAAGCATGACAAGACAGAAAAATCACATCGTCGCTTTCATCCTTCCAAATTCAAAACATTTGTTCTTTGGAGAACTTCTCTACCATGTGGAAGAGGAGTTATTTGATTATGGATACAAGCTTATGCTTTGTAATTCCAGTGAGAAACTGGAAAAAGAGATCATCTATTTAGAGATGTTGAAAAACAACCGAGTGGACGCTCTGATTCTTCTAACAAATAATGATGTGGAAAAATATTTGAACAAAAGCTTGCCAATTGTTTCTTTTGACCGCTATTTCGATGATGTGCCTTTTGTCGCATCAGACAATTATCAAGGCGGTGTTCTCGCTGCAAAACGCTTGATCCAACATGGATGCAAGAACATCATGTTCATCGGTGACGATGCGCAAGGAGAACATACTCAAGTCAATACCGATGTATCCAAACGTCGCATTGGTTTTATCGATACTCTTGAAAAATACCATATTCGTAATATCGTTAATTTGGAATACCCACTGAAAAACTACTTTGTTTCCGAGGAACAGTTTACAGAATTGTTACAACCATACCCGAATATTGATGGTATTTTTTGTATATCCGATTCGGTTGCTTTTACTGTGATCAAAGTCCTGAAAGCCAAGGGGAAAAGAGTTCCTGAAGATGTCAAGGTGATTGGCTATGATGGTGGTAGAACATTTAATAATCTAGGCCAGAAAATCACGTCAATCAAACAGGATCCTGAGAAAATCGCAAAAGCAATCCGAGAACTCTTGTTGCACTTTGACAAAAAGGACAAAAACAGAAGCGTTATTATTCCAGTTGAAATATCGGATGGAGACACCGCTTAATGTTTCACATTAGATTTACAAAAAAGTCAAAATCCAATTGACAGCGTTTTCATAAAGTGATATAATTCAAACATAGATAAATCTATTAATTTTTTTTGGTACAACCTGGAAAGGTTTTCACATTCTTGAAGGATTGATACTCAAATCCTTTCAGAACAAGAATCCCAAGATATTTTTTTATGCCAACCTGGAAAGGTTTTCATACGGAGGACGCAAATGATTTGGGACAAAGATATCAAAATCCCAACCAAAGAGATTGATGTTCTCTTAGTTGGTGAGATAGTGATTGACATCATTCAACACGAATCCAGCCATGAAGCTAGAACCTTTATCGGTGGTAGTCCATACAACATTTGTAAGAATCTGACCAAATTAGGTATTCAAAACAAGTTCTATGGTTCGGTAGGCAATGATGACTACGGAACGCAGGTTCTAGAACAAATTAAACAAAAAGGTATTGATGCGGAAGTAAATATTACGGACGGTCCGACTTCCTATGTATTTCTCAACCAGACGGTTTCTTCTCCTATTCCTATATTCCATCGTTCGGCTGATTACTATATTTACTTAGACGACAAACTAATAACTGACGCATCTCATTCTAAAATCCTTCATTTTACCTATTGGCCTCTATCAAAAGGTCCTGCAAGGGACACTTTGCTTGATCTCATTGATAAGGCCAAAGCAAATTCCACTTTGATCGGTTTTGATCCGAACTATCATCCTCATTTGGATGATGAATCTCAGTCGGGTCTCCAATTGATCAAAGATGTTATCCATAAAGTCGATTTCCTAAAACCGAGTCGTGACGATTCAGAACGGATGTTCGGCAAACACTCCACACAAGAGTACTTGGAAATCTATGAGAGTCTTGGTGCTAAATTAGTCATCATGACCTTAGGTAAGGATGGTCTTGCGGCCAGATACGAAGGCCAAACCATTCAGATGCCAACCTACGCCACTGAAGTTGTAGATTCCACTGGTGCTGGGGACGCTTTCTGGAGTGGATTCTACTCGGGATTGATCCATCACTTGAGTTTACATGATGCATTGAAACTCGGTTCGATGTGCAGTTCCATGAAACTGAAAACCGTAGGTGCAGAATTTGACGTTCAGAAATATGAAGATCTAATCAAAACAATGGGATGGTGAAATATGTTTATCGCATTCTTAAATCCTCAAGGTAATTTCGATAAGAATGATTCATTTTGGACGGAACATCCGGATTTCGGAGGACAACTCGTCTATGTGAAGGAAATCGCCGTTGCTTTAGCAGAACTCGGTCATCACATCGATATTATCACCAGAAAATTCTCTGACCCAAAATTGAATATGTTTCATGAAGACTTCGATGTCTATCCAGGAGTGGACCGTGTTCGCATCGTACGCATTCCTTGTGGACCAAACGGTTTTCTTCCGAAAGAGTTACTATGGGAACATCTGGATGAATGGACAGACAACATCATTCAATTCTATCAAAAACAAGGATTTCAGCCTGAATTCTACACCGGTCATTATGGTGACGGTGGATTAGCAGCCGCAATTATCAAATCAAAAAGTCGCACTCCTTATTCCTTTACTGGACATTCACTTGGTGCTCAAAAGCTGGAAAAACTGGGAGCGAATGAGACCAATTTTACTACATTGGATGAAAAGTACTTCTTCTCTAAGAGAATCGAAGCGGAACGCACTGCTATGAAATACGCGGACATAATCTTTGTATCCACCAAACAAGAACAGACAGAACAATACAATCATATTCTGTATCGAGATATCACAAACGACCTTCAAGATTGCTTTCAAATCGCACCTCCTGGAGCGAATACCACGGTATTCAGTTCTGAAGAACAACCATTCGACAAACAATTCACTGATAAATTCACAGCGATTACAGAACGCGATATCGAAGCAGACAGATTGTCTCTTCCTTATATAATAGCTGCCTCCAGGCTTGACCCGAAGAAAAATCATTTGGGACTAGTCAAAGCATACGCAGGCAACAAGAAACTGCAGCAAAAAGCCAATTTAGCGATTTCTCTAAGAGGAATCGAAAACGCCTTTTCTGATTATTCCAAATCCAAACCGGATGAACTCAAAATTCTGGATCAAATCATGAAGATTATCCATGAATATCATCTCAAAGGCAAAGTCACATTCATTTCTATCAATTCGCAACAAGAACTCGCTTCTTTCTACCGTTATATGGCAAAACGCAATTCATTGTTTACGTTGACTGCTCTTTACGAACCATTCGGACTCGCTCCGATCGAAGCGATGAGTGCAGGACTTCCAGCCGTTGTGACCAAATATGGCGGACCAAGCGATGTCCTACGTGAAGGACAAAACCGTTACGGCGTACTAGTTGACATCTTCAACGAAGATGATATTGCAAGAGGCTTGTTGGAAGGACTCGACAATCATGATGAATTCCAAAGATTGGGAATTCAAAGAGTCAACGAGAAATACACGTGGATGGCAACTGCAAAAACATATCTTGAAGCCATTCAAACAATACTACTCAAACCGAAGGATGCTGCAAATATTGAGATACCTCCGTATTTCAAACATCCCGATCAAAGTATATTAAATTCGGACTTTATCCGAAAACACTTAAAAGGAATGGAGAGTTAATATGAATCAAGTGCATGTTAGACCGGAATTCAAGACTAACAACAAGTTTTTAATTTTACTCTACAAAATTGCAGCATTTCTTGTATCAATTCCTCTCATTTTCATTTACGTTCCATTGCGATGGGTAGCTAGATTCTTGGCCAAATTCATTCTCTGGGTACCAAGATTTGTCACCTATATCATCCGCGATGTCAAAGAGATGTTCCAACCAAAAAACAGAACCAAGGAACAACTCCAAGAAATCGAGCGTAAGCGAAAAGAGAAAGAATTAAGAAAAGAGAACGAACAACCAAATCGCTTAACAAGTATCTTAGCAAGCATCAAGAAATTCTTACTATATGTCATTGAACCACATCCGTACAAAGGTACGAATTCTTTTGTGATGTATATCGAGATTCACACGACAGGTGAAAAGGTTTCTGCACAGCACAACCGAAACTTCATCTTCTTTTTGGTTCCTGCTCTTGGAGCGTTCATCCTGATTGTAATCGTACCATTCCTAATGGGACTCTACTACTCCTTGACAGACTGGACGGGACTAAACAACGGTTCTGAAGTATTTGTTGGGTTAGACAACTACAGTAACATCTTCTCCGATTATAAATTCGTTTACTCCTTCATGCGTACATCGCTTTATTCCATTTTGAATGTCATCGTTATCAACACAGTTGCATTCTCATTGGCTTTGCTGGTAACTCAAAATCTGAAACTCAAGAACGTTTACCGAGCTGGATTCTTTATTCCGAATCTGATCGGTGGATTGGTTCTTGGATATATTTGGCAATTTATCTATTTGAACGTATTCCCGGCTGTCGCCGATACGGTTCCATTCATTGGTAACTTCCTCGATCACAGTCTCATCGGACAGCGAGCGAGTGCCGGTGAAGCCATGGGCGCTTTGATCGGTGTCGTCACCTGGCAATATGCGGGGTATATCATGATGATTTATATCGCTGCCTTGCAAAATGTCCCTCAGGACCTTATCGAGGCATCCAAAATCGACGGTGCGAACAGTTTCCAACGCTTACGAACCATTATTTTCCCGTTGGTAGCTCAAGCATTTACGATTTCGTTATTCTTGACTTTGGTTACTTCATTCAAACAATATGATACCGTATATGCTTTGACGCAAGGTGGTCCTACGAATTTGATCCCTACATGGCTTGCCAACTTCATGGATGAACCGTTCTATAAGACGGTTGAGACATTGGACTTGATGGCAAACAATATTTACCAAACCGCGTTTGGATACGGGGAAATGGGTATTGGACAAGCAAAAGCAATTATCTTCTTCATCATTTTGATGTTGGTCAGTATTGCACAAGTCACCTATAGTCAGAAAAGAGAGGTGGAATTGTAATGAAAAAATTACAGGATACTCTAAAAGCCATCTTCTCATTTGATTGGGTCAAACAAATCCCATACGTGCTTTGGCGTTTATTAAAAGGTCTCATCAAAGAAATCGCATTGTTCATCACAACAATCACTCTGATGTTCACCTATGTACCAGCTAGATTTGTTATTGGTTTGCTTGCATCATTGGTCCTATTGTTTATTCCAAACAAAGCAAAAACAGAGTCTGTCAAAGGCGACTTCATATGGTGGATCATCCGATTATCCAAAAAAGATGGATTCCGAGTAAAAACGACTCCTAAATCATTTAGTGACCGGTTGATCAACAAAGGAATCCTCAGCAATCATAGAGGCAAATACTATATTGAATTGATGGCATTTGTTCTCTTGATACTATTCTTCATGCCATTTGCATTGGTCATTCTGAATTCAACCAAAACAGCGGTTGAAATTACTGTGGATCCATTAGCTTTTGCAGCGGATAGTGGGACTTTCTGGAAAAACATTAACGAGATTCTTACCAAAGAATCGATTCGTTACTGGAACTCTTTCTTCAACTCCCTCGTGATTACATCTGGTAGTTTGGCTGCAATCGGCGTATTCTCAGGAATGGCCGGATGGGTATTGGTCCGTACAAAAAAACGCTATTCCAAATTCATTTTCATTCTCTTCCTTAGCGGTATGGTCATTCCGTTCCAAGTGGTCATGTTACCATTGGTTCGTTTACTAGATTTAATCCGTGTATGGACCGGAGTAGAAATGTTGGATACCTTCCACGGTGCGATCATCGTTTATATCGGGTTTGGTGCTCCACTGTCTGTCTTCATGTTCCATGGATTCATTAAATCCATTCCAATGGATATTGAGGAAGCAGCGATCATCGACGGATGTACCAAATCTCAAGTGTTCTTCCGAATCATATTACCAATTCTGAAACCAATTTTCGTTACATTGCTGGTATTGAATGGTTTGTGGATATGGAATGACTATCTGTTACCATCACTCGTTATCGGTGTTACCGGATCCGTCAGAACCTTACCACTAGCTGTTGCAAACTTGGCAGGTCAATTTGTTAGACAATGGGATCTTCTATTGACAGGAGTAATCCTAGCAGCGATTCCAGTAGTCATCTTGTTCTTCTTCGCACAGAAATATATCATTAAAGGTATGACCTCCGGAGCGATCAAGTAGCAATGAAAATCAAAAGAACCAACCGCCTGACGCGGGAAGAACTTCTTGTCGATGAATCCATCTTTGCATTGCAAAACGGACTCATCGGTGTGAGAGGAAATTTCTCGGAAGGTTATGGCATCAACGACTACAAACAAACTTTGATTAACGGATTCTACAATTTTTATCCTTATTCTTATGAGGAGAATTCTCCGGAATTTCCGCAGATGGGACAGCGAATCATCAATGTCTTTGATGGGCAAACAGTGGAGTTCTATTACAACGAATCTCCGATCAATCAAAGCACCTGCAAACTAGAAAATCTGACAAGAGAAATCGACCTGAAAAAAGGTAGTACAATAAGAAAAGCTACATATATCACAAAAGACAAACACCGATTCAATATCGAAGAGAAACGCCTAGTTTCCTTCGCTCAAAAAGAATTATACGCTGTAAAAATAACAATCAACAGCGAGGATTATGAAGGTCCTCTAAAGATCATATCAAAACTGGATTTACCGAGTGAAAGCTTCGTGGATAAATCCGACCCAAGATTCCATCTGGCAACCGAACAACAACTCATAATTGAAGAAAAAACAGCTGATGATCTTGGCGTATACATCAAAGCGAATACAACAACATCCAATCTCTCTCTCGGAGTGGGAATGACTCACTCCGAGGAGATGATTTACTACTACTCGGAACATGGTTTTGAAGGGTTCATCGACATTGAAATAAAGCCCAACAAACCATTCGAACTCGTGAAATTCGTTGCCTATACTCCATCCATCCTACACGAAGATGTATTGACAAGCAATATCAATATCCTACATGGAGCCATGGAACAAGGCTATGAATTTTTCAAAGCAGCACAAAAAGAACATTTGAAATCCTTCTGGGAACATGCGGATGTCACCATCCTAGGCGATGAACGCAGTAACCAAATGGTGCAGTACAACATGTTCCAACTCTATTCAGCAGCCAACAGCGATCCTCACTTCAACATTCCTGCCAAGGGATTGACCGGTGAAGGTTACGAAGGGCATTACTTCTGGGATACGGAAATCTATATGATACCGTTCTTCACCATCACCAATCCGGAGATTGCCAAGAATTTGTTGCTGTATCGGTACAATCATTTGGAAGAAGCAAAAATGGAAGCGCTGAAACTTGGCTCGAAAAAGGGTGCGAAAATTCCTTGGAGAACCATCAACGGCTCCGAAGTAAGCCCTTATTTTCTTGCCGGAAGCGCTCAGTACCATATCAATTCCGATGTGGCATATGCTTTGATCAAATATTATCAGTTCACCAACGATTTTGATTTCATGGTCGATTATGGATTCGAATTGTTATTAGAAACCGGCCGATTCCTGCTGGAATCTGGGAATTACCATCAAGGACGATTCCATATAAACGGTGTGACTGGGCCTGATGAATACACAACTCAGGTCAACAACAATTATTATACGAATTCGATGGCAAAATTCCAATTTGAATTTCTCGTCGACTTCTACCGAAAACACAAAGGTAAACTCATTCGCACCATCAACAAATGTCTTACAGGGGATGAAGAGATGGAAGAATTCGCGTTAGCCGCGACCAAAATGTCCTTTCTCTTCGATTCGAAAACAGGTGTATTTGCCCAGGACGATTCCTTCCTGCAAAAGCCTGAATTGGATATCGAATCCCTACCGAAAGAGAAATTCCCGTTGTTGCTTCATTATCATCCGATGTTTATTTACAAACATCAGGTTTTGAAACAAGCGGATGTGTTATTATCGATGTTCTTGCTTGATTTTGAATCGGAGGAATTGTTCGAAAAAAACTTCGATTTCTACCTCATGCGTACGACCCACGATTCCAGCCTTTCCAAGTGCATTCATGCAATTGCGGCATTCCGACTCAACAAATTGGATTTGGGATTTTCCTACCTAAGTGATATACTAGGGATGGACCTAGACAATTTGAATCGGAATACACATCATGGATTGCACATCGCGAATTCAGGCGGAATTTACCTCGCAATTCTGTTTGGCTTAATTGGTTTGAGAATCAAACCAAATGGGATTTTAATTCGTCCAAGATTACCAAAACAATTCTCAGGTATCAAGACGAAATTCAATTATCGGGGCACGGAAATCGAAATCTCCATGGAGGAGAAAATCAAGATTGCCGTTTCTAGCCCAATTGATCTAGGTATTTACACTGATATTATTTCCATCGAGAAAGAATATCAGTGTGACTATAAAAGTTAACAAAGACTAAAATAAAAAAAATAGGAGGAAATTATGAAAAAATTATTATTGTTTTTAGTCGCTTTTGTTGCAATATTCGCTTTAGCTGGTTGTACAGAAACTACTACTACTGCTGCTACAACAGCCGGAACAACTGCTGCTACAACTCAAACTTTAAAGATTTTCCAAAACAAAGTGGAAATCGATGAAGCTTTGACTGCTTATGCAACAGCTTGGGGTACAGCGAATGATGTTGATGTTGAAGTTGTTACATGTGGTGGAGACTCATGTGCATACGGTACTCAAATTCTTGCAGAATTCCAAACTGCGGATCAACCTGATATCTTCGTTATCGAAGGTATGGGTGGATACAATGACTATTCAGACTACATCCTTTCATTGGAAGGTGAAGCTTGGTTGTCAGACACTGATCTTGAATTCAGAGTTGACGGAACTGCTTACGGATTCCCTGTATCTGTAGAAGGTTGGGGTATGGGTTACAATGCGGACATTCTTGACGCTGCTGGTGTAGATCCTGCGGATCTTACTTCATTGGCTGCTTATCAAACTGCATTTGCTGCTATCCAATCTTACTATGACACAGAAGGCATGACTGACTACGCTGTAGTCTCAATGGCTGCTGGTTCTGGTATGACTTGGGTTACAGGACTTCACAACTTCAATGGTTATTTGTCAGCTGGTTTGACATATGGTGATTCTACAGTAATCGACGAACTGAACGCTGGTGTTGCTGATGCTTCTAGATTGACTGCATATGCAGACTGGGTTGAATTGTTGTTCGACTATGCAGATGAAACTGTATTGTTGGAAGGTACTTATGATACACAAGTAAACTTGTTTGCTTCTGGTCATGCTGCTTTCATCCATCAAGGTAACTGGATTGATCCTAACCTTGTAGCTTACTTCGATGAAAACGGTGGCGAATTCGATATGGGTTACGCTCCTCATGCAGCTGCAGCTGGAACAAACGATTCTATCTTTGTTGCCGCTCCTTCATACTATGTCATCAATACCAACTCTGATGTAAAAGATGTTGCAAAAGCATTCTTGCAAGACTTAGCATCCACAACTGCTGGTGCTGAATACATCGTTAACGAAGCTGGTATGGTTCCTGCATTCAACTCGATTACATTATCTCCATCTGGCCCTCTTTCTTCCGCATTGGTAGAATGGATGCAAGCTGGTAAAATGTATTCATGGTGGCAAAATGATATGCCTAGTGGATTCGGTATGGAAACTCTTGGCCCTATCTACACATCATTTGCAAATGGAGACTTGACGAAAGCACAATTCATCGCTGCTATCACCGATGAAATTGAAAGCCTAGCTTAGTCGAAATTAAAAACAAACAAAAAAGACTTGATCAAGTATCAAGTCTTTTTTTGTTGATCCAATATTTCGAACAATCTTTTTCTCGTTCCATGAATTTAAAATCAATCAATGCCCTTCTTAATGTCACAAAATCAGGGAAGATATTGATCAATAAGTCATTGACTTCTTCCTCTGTATAAATGGTATTCTCATCGAATACTTTTATGATGTGTGTCAAAACGAGATACTTCCGTTTTTGTTTGCTTGGAAATTCTCTTAAAATCAATGGTTCTTTGCTTACAAAATACCCAGATAGGGCGTTATTCGATTCTGACTCCGTGTATTGAAACATCCTCTTGTTCCACCTCTTCTCTTTCTCTATTATATCATAGATTTTTTTGATGCGTTTTTTTGGGTAAAAATTCTTTCATTATCGCCCTATTTGTGATATTATTTTTCTTGTACAATACCCTACGTTATGGAGATAAGGATGACTGATAACTTCCAGAAGAAAACGCCGTTTTTCACGAAACTGAAACAATACGGCCAAAAGAACGTGGCACCGTTTGATGTACCGGGTCATAAACTAGGTAAGATTCCGAATGACCTGTTGCGTTACACCGGACCAAAGATCTTTGAACTCGATTCGAATTCACCGATCGGACTCGATCATCTGAACAAACCAACTGGTGTCATCAAAGACAGCGAAGCGTTGATGGCAGAAGCCTGCGGCGCGGAAAGAGCATATTTCATCACCAATGGAACAACCATCGGCATTTTGGCGATGATCATGACGGTCTGTAAAGCCAAAGATAAGATCATTCTGCCAAGAAACGTTCACAAATCCGTGATCAATGGTTTGATTCTATCCGGTGCGATTCCGGTTTTTATCAAACCAAACATCGATACCAATCTCGGAATTGCCAATGATATCTCTTTAAACACCGTTCAAGAAGCGATTCAAGAGAATCCTGATGCCAAAGCGATCTTTGTCATCAATCCGACCTATTTCGGTGTGGTCTCCGATTTGAAAGGTATCGTCCAGTTGGCACACGACAATGATATGTCCGTTGTTGTCGATGAAGCGCATGGTGCGCAGTTCTACTTCTCGAAATCCTTACCACAAGCGGCTATGGACTCCGGAGCCGATATTTCCGCTTTGTCGATGCATAAGACTGCCGGATCCTTCACCCAATCTTCTGTGATTCTATGTCAAGGAACAAGAATCGATCATCATCGATTGAGAGCCAGTCTCAACATGTTGCAATCGACAAGCCCATCTTCTTTGTTGATGGCAAGTTTGGATGTTGCAAGAAAGACGATGTACTTTCAAGGAGAAAAGCGCATTGAGAAAGTACTCATGCTCGCAAAAGAAACGAGGAACAAATTGAATCAGGTTCCGGGAATCCAGGTGATGGACAAAGACTATTTCCTGTCCAATCATTCCTTTGGATTCGATGAAACCAAACTGATCATCAAAGTATCCGATCTCGGATTGTCAGGATTTGAAGTCTATCAAATGATGAGAAAACTCGGCAATGTGCAACTCGAACTTGCAGAGTCTCATATCGTACTTGCAGTTCTAACCATTGGAACCACCAGACAACATTTGGAAAAACTGGTTCAAGGTTTTAAGAAACTGTCCGAAAAATATTACAAACAACGGGACATCTTGGAAAAGATCGAATTCGAATACCAATTCCCGGAACCATATACCAGACCTCGTGATGCGTATCACGCTCCAAATAAGGTCATTACACTGGACGAAGCAGTCGGTGAAATCGCTGCGGAACAGGTGATGATTTATCCACCGGGAATTCCAATTTTGATTCCTGGAGAAATTATCTCTGAGTCCGTCATCAATGAAATCAAATTCTATATGCGGAAAGGATCCGCATTACAAAGTGACCTAGATGACAATCAGATTCGTGTTGTCGACAAGGATACTTGGATCAAATGGGAAGGTGACCTAGATGAGTTTTAACAAAGTGGATTTATCATTTCAATCCTGCAAATCAAACTATGACGAAAGCGATGTCGTGCTTTTCAGCG
>JAFGQH010000017.1 GCA_016935815.1 Bacilli bacterium
CCTGATTCAAAATTCCGATGGAGAATTCATCTATCTTGATTTCTAATGATGATACACCTTGTTTTTACAAGGTGTTTTCTTTATGCTTTTATTTACAAGTGCCTTTGCTTATTATATAATGAATTTAGATGAGGAGATGTTGTTATGAATCGATTTACCATCCAAAGCGAGATAACCAGAGAAGATTTTTATAAAGCCGGAATTTGGATCTCATTCTATAAAAACAAAACAACAAACTTAATGGCGTCTGGCTTCATATTGGTGTTTTTGATATTCATTGATATCATGACGCTTTTATCCTCTGAACCCGATGTAACTCAGATTGTCGTCTTTACGATAGCGATCATTCTTTATCCGTTTTTGGTACTCTATGCTCAAAGAGCGATGATTCGCTATAAATACGATGTCGAAACAGACTTTCCCAAACAAGTGACCTATACTTTTTTGGATCAAAGCATAGAAGAAGAGATCGAAGACATGAGAATGGAATATCTCTATTCTCTTGTGACTGTTATCAAAGAGATGAAGTCTATTCTTTGTCTTTTTATGGACAAAAAAGATCCCATCATCATTCATAAAGCAGACCTAAAAGATAATGAATGGAATGCCTTCAAGACATTTCTTGGAACGAAGATCGATTCCCAGAAACTGAAGTGGAAGAATTAGAGTAGAGTGAACTACGATACGTAGATATCATAATACGCAGGTTTCCTTGTACAATAAACTAGAGGTGATTGTATGAAAATAGATGAATTGATCAAGACAAAGAGAAATGAAAAGAAACTGACCCAGAAACAATTGGCTGAGGCTTTGTTTCTGAGTCCTAAGACCATCTCCAAATGGGAAACAGGAAGAGGATTTCCTGACTTGGGAATCTTACCTAAACTGTCAGAGGTGCTTGGTATCAATGGGGATGATTTGATTGCGAGTATCAATGAGAATTCAGATACAATAAAATTAGTGTTGGATCCGGATATCAAGACAGCGAAACTGATTTCTTGGATTATATTCTTATTGGGAGATTTCATGTTTTTATTTGGATACAACGAATCCAACTGGATGATCTATACTGGATTCATCCTCATGTTTATCTCAATTGCACTCTATTTCATTTTGGAACGAATCCGATATGTGAAGATCGGATATCCAAAAAGAAGCGATTTGAAAGGTTCCAGAATCAATATGCTCTGGATCTGGTATGCCTTGGCTTTGGCACCGATACTAATCACTATGATTGCATCTTTTAGTCGTCCTGGTGTGACATTGATTTTATCTTTCATCGTAATGGCCATGTTCCCATCGGTTCTATTTTTGATCGGCTATGGAATTATATCTCTAAAAAAATAGAAAATACGCAATAGCAACTTGACAACGTTTTGTTGCTGGGGTTATAATACTTGTAAGTTAATACACAAAGAGAAACGGAGAACAAGTTAAGCAACACCGCTATTTGTGTTCTCTTTGTTTTTTTTTCGGGGGTACATTGAATCATGAAAGAACAAAGAATCATTCCAGCCATCAGCGATTATAAGAAACTGGACAAATTCTTGAAATCCGATTTGAAATACGGAATTCTGATGAATTTCCAATTGGCGCAACTAGAAGATTTGATTCACAAGATGAAGCAACATCAGAAGAAAGTACTGATTCACTCGGAACTCATCCGTGGACTTTCCAGCGATGAGTACGGAGCCATCTATCTGATTCAATCCCTGCATATTGACGGGATCATCTCAAGCAAACCGAAAGTCATCGAAATCTGTAAGAAACGCGGCATCATAGGTATTTATCGTTTCTTCATCAAAGACACGATATCACTCGATCAAAGCCTTGATATCGGAAAACGACTGAAACCGGATTTTGTGGAGATCCTTCCCGCCAGTTCTTTTGAACTGGTACAGGAGATCAAAGAAGCATTGCACTGTGAGGTATTACTCGGAGGATTGATCCGCAGTAAAGGCCAGCTGGATGACTGTTTCAGTCATGGAGCGATCGCGGTCACATCAAGTGACATCGATCTCTGGGAATATCAATAACAATTTAATTGGAAAAAGAGAGTAGAGGGACAAAGTAGCATGAATGCTTTTTTGTCCTTTGTTTCATAGACAGGAGACACTATGTACGATTATGTCATTATCGGTGCCGGAATCATCGGCACCTGTGTCGCAAGAGAACTATCCCGCTATTCCGTGAAAGCTATCGTTTTGGAAAAAGAAAACGATGTAGCCAACGTTCAGACTCTTGCGAACAGCGCCATCATCCATTCTGGTCACAATCCAGAACCTGATAGTTTGAAGGCGAAACTGAATATCTGGGGAAATCAATTGTATGATGAGTTGGAACAAGAACTTGACATACCTCTTTTGCGTTCTGGAGCTTATGTGGTCGCTCACAATGAACAAGAAGAAGCTGAACTCGAAAAACTATATCAAAATGCATTGGCAAATGAAGTTCCTGATGTCGCTTTGTTGTCATTTGAAGAAGCGGTCAAAACAGAGCCGAATTTGGCTCGTTCCATTACCAAAGTATTGACCCTTCCGACAACCAAAGTCACTTATCCATGGGAAGTGGCATTTGCCTGTATGGAGAATGCCATGAAGAATGGCATGGAATTCCAAAAGAATGCCACAGTGACAAAGATCGAACCAAAAGATGATTTCTATATTATTACAGTAAATAACAGACAAACGATTGAAACCAAGGCTGTCATCAATGCGGCAGGAGTCGCTAGCGATGATATCGCAGCCATGATTGATAAAACGGTTGAATTTAAAATCACCCCAAGAAAAGGGGAGTATTTTGTCTTGGACAACCGTATGAAAGGATTTGTCAATCATGTTCTATACCCGCTTCCTTCCGAAGCCGGAAAAGGTGTTTTGTTGACGCCACAGGTTCACGGAGAGATTCTGGTCGGTCCGAATTCTGTCTATGTCGAAGACAAATACCGCACCGATGTATCGTTTGAAGGTCTCAACTACGTCAAAGCCAATGCCGGAGCATTGGCAGAAAATGTCCCGTTCCATAAAATCATCCGTTCGTTTGCAGGGATCCGAGCAACCTCGACCTATGATGATTTCTACATCCAAGAATCCAAGGAGCATAAAGGAATCTTTCATTTTGGAGGATTGGAATCACCTGGGCTTTCAGCAGCCCCAGCAATTGCAAAGTATTTATTAAGGGATGTCATCCATATCGAGAAGTTGTTCCCAGAAAAACCGGACTTCGATCCAATTCGTAAGAAGAAACCCGAATTCCATACTTTTACTTTGGATGAGAAGAGAAAGCTGATCGAAGAATATCCGACCTATGGAAATATCATCTGCAAATGCGAACAGATCACAGAGAAAGAAATCGTGGATGCGATCCACGCTCCGCTTGGATCCAATACCATCAAAGGGCTCAAGAAACGCACTCGTGCCGGAGCCGGGTTATGTCAAGGTGGTTATTGTGAAGAGAAAGTCATGAAACTGATCGCCAGAGAAACAGGAGTTTCACCATTAACAATCGCATACGACGCAACCGATTCCGCTTTGTTTTTAGAAGAAACGAAGGTGGAAGAATGAGACGCGATATCATTGTCATCGGCGGAGGAGCCGGTGGTTTGGCAGCGGCACTCTCTGCCAAAGAAGACAAAAAAGATGTATTGTTGATCGAACGAGAAGACCGTTTGGGAGGAATCCTCAATCAATGCATCCATAACGGATTCGGGTTGGAAGTATTCAAAGAGGAATACACCGGTCCGGAGTATGCAGAAATCTACATCAACAAATTTCATGATGCGCATATCGATTTTCTACTGAATACCACCGTCATATCACTTGAGAAAGTGGAAGACGAGTTTATTCTTTATACTTCAAGTTTGGCAGAAGGGATCCAAAAATACACTGCCAAAGCAGTAGTGATCACTACGGGTTGTTATGAACGAACCAGAGGTTCGATCATTATCCCTGGTGACAGACCAAAAGGAGTCATCACCGCAGGTTCTGCACAACGATATCTCAATATCGACGGCTACATGATTGGCAAAAAAGTTTTCATCTTGGGGAGCGGAGACATCGGTCTGATCATGGCTAGGCGTATGTACTTAGAAGGTGCAGAAGTCTTGGGTGTCGCAGAACTCATGCCATACTCCAACGGTCTTACCAGAAACATCGTACAATGTCTGAATGATTATGACATTCCTCTTTTCTTATCCCATACTGTGACAGAAATCAAGGCTGACGCCGAGAATCGTCTGTCACAGATCACCATCCAACAGGTCGATGATCATTTCCAACCGATTCCCGGATCCAAAAAACGCTTTGATGTGGATACGTTGTTGTTATCCATCGGCCTGATCCCTGATATCGTACTCTTGGATTCCTTACCGGTCGAATATGATCCTTTGACCAAAAGTGTTAAAATCAATCAATCCTGTGAAACAACGATCCCAGGGCTTTTTATCGCCGGGAACTCCTTACAGGTCCATGATTTGGTGGATAACGTCTCCAAAGAAAGCGAACGGGCAGGTCATCACGCAGCCGAATATGTCAGTCGCAAGAAGACCGATGGCAGAACAATCAAAGTATTACCGGGCGAGAATGTTTCTTATGTCTCTCCTCAATATATCGATTTCTCCTGGGGAAATTCGGAAATCATCTGTTCCTTGCGCTCCAAACAGAAAATTGAAAAGGCCGCTTTGAACGTGATTCAGGATGGCAAAACCATTGTCCGCAAACGCTTGATGTATGTCGTTCCTGCAGAAATGGAAACCTTCCGTCTGGATATTGAAGACTTGGATGCGGATTCTGATATCTTGGTCTCCTTGGAGGTGCTGTCATGAAAAAGGAATTCATCTGCATCGTCTGTCCGAGAGGATGCCATATCACTGTTCATGAAGACGGATCGATTACCGGTAACATGTGCAAACGGGGGATCGATTATGTCCAAACCGAAATGTCTTCTCCAAAACGGATCGTAACCACAACGGTAAAAACGGTCTTTTCCGAAATGCCAAGAGTTCCAGTCAAAACCAGTCAACCAATCCCAAAGGAACTCATTATGGACGTGATGAAAGAATTGTCGAAAACAACCATCACAAAACCCATGTCAATGGGAGATGTGCTGATTGAAAATATACTAGATACTGGCGCGAATATTGTATTAACGAGATCTTGTATGAAATAGAAAG
>JAFGQH010000018.1 GCA_016935815.1 Bacilli bacterium
GTCACTTTTCCCTCTTTTACTGCCGCAAAGACAAC
Source organism: Bacilli bacterium (assembly GCA_016935815.1). Lineage (GTDB taxonomy): Bacteria > Bacillota_I > Bacilli_A > Izemoplasmatales > Hujiaoplasmataceae > 4572-104. Next base: position 36 of record JAFGQH010000018.1, read on the forward strand.
TCCGAGTTTTTTCTTGGATAAAAAGGGGATCGAATACTTCAAATTTGCACTATCATTCTTTTCGATCAATTGATCGATGATTTCATCTAACTCTTCATTTGGTAGGAACGGGAAAATCATCTTCAGGCTAACTCCTTTGACTTCTCCGTTTATGACTTTGATTGCTAATTCTTTCAATTCGTCTGTTTCTATGAATGGTAATATTTTCATTAATTTGCTCATTCAATTTCCTCCTATTTCTTTTTCTTTTCCAGATACATGATGACACCCATCATTGTGTTGATCCAACAATTCTCTAATGTCATAACATCCTCGTTGTTCTGGTTTTCTTTTTTTGTCATGATATCACTTCCTTCTCTTTTGATTGAAGTTCACATGGATGGTACCCTTCCCAAAGTCCAAATGCATGAGTCTTTTTTCTTCCATTGACAATTGATGATAGATTGTGGATAGATCAATGGAATCTGCTTTGCTCTTGATGATTCCAAGAACATATATTCTTTCTTCATTGGATAGTAAATGCCAGTATGAATCCAAGAATTCTTGTGGTTTGTTACGCAATGCGGATTCCAATACCTGTTTTCGTTCCAATGTATCCAAGAGGTAGAAGATCTGGCTGAAATCTGGATGTGTCTGATTCATAAATTTGCGGATCACAGAGTCTCTTGGAAACAGTTTCAGTTGTGTTTCGTAATCGTCTTCTTTGATTTCCGTATCTTCTAATAGATAATCAATGGAAACTTGGAATAGTTTTGTGATTTCATAGAGTATCTCGATCGAAGGAATACTCTTTCCGTTTTCCCATTTGCTTACCGCTTGATGCGTGACATATAAAGCATCTGCTAGCTCATTCTGCTTCATGTCATGCTTTCTTCTCAAATCAGCGATTTTATTGCCAATCATTTCCAAATTAAGCATCCCATACCCCCCTTACACTTTCATTATAGACCTGCATTATCTTGCATGCAAGCAACTTGCAGTTGAATGATTAAACTTTTTTTACAGATTGAAATATAAGTTCATTTTCTGCTATATAAATACAAAAGAAAAAGGATTCTTACGAATCCTCTATTCTACTGAATCAGTCGTTTCTTCAGTTTCAACTTCAACGGTTTCTTCTGTTTCTTCGCCTTCTTCAACTTCTTCTTGATAAGTTACTTCTGAGATGGATATCAAAAGTTTATCCATATCGTCATGAATATTCAGATAGTCTGGTAATACCAAGTCTTTCATATGTACAGTATCACCTACTGTTTTGTCGGAAATGTCGAGATCTATATGAGTCAAACCTTTTCCTACCGGATATTCCACATCAATGGAATCAACGATTATATTGATTAGAACTCCAGGTTTTTCCACAATTTCTTTCCCAAGAATGTTAAGTGGAACACTAGCACGAATGGTATCTCCTTCTGTAACTTTTTGCAATTTCACATTCAAAGCATAAGTGCGTTTGATCGCATCAAACTGAATGTCCTTGATGTAGACTTGGTGAGATGTTTTTCCCAAAGTCAATTTAAATGTTTTCGTATACCCATATTCTTTGATGAGATCGTGCAAATCGACTTCATCAATTTGAATGGAGACTGGACTGATTGATTTTCCGTACAGAACACCAGGTACTTTTTTTGCCGCTCTGACGAGTTTCAAAGGGTCTTTGCGTTTTTCGATTTTCATGGTATATTCCTCCTTGAATCATAATTCGATAATATTATATCATATTTGTGCCTTTTTTTCCATTGAAGAGGGTTACTTATACCCAACCCGGACTAACCGAATCCCATACGTATGAACATTGTTGTGGATACAAAATGATATTTCTATTAAAAAAGCTGCCAATTGACAGCTTCTTTGTTTATAGTAAATTCTCTATGTGTTCGGCGATGGATTTCGGTGTATCTTTGGAAACGAATCGATTGACGATGTTTCCGTCTCTGTCAACGAGGAATTTTTCAAAATTCCATTTGATGCTTTTACCAGTCAATACCGGACTGTTTTCCACTAGATAATGATACAATTCACTTTGTTCTTTTCCTCTAACATTCAATTTCGCAAACATCGGGAATTGAACTCCATAATTCATTTGGCAGAATTCCAAAATCTCTTCATTCGTTCCTGGATCTTGTCTTAGAAATTGATTGCAAGGAAATCCTAAAATCACAAAGTTTTGATCTTTGTATGTCTTATATAATTCTTCCAGCCCTGCAAATTGGGGAGTGAATCCACATTTACTAGCAGTGTTTACAAGTAGCAGTACTTTTCCTTTGTATTCTTCCAAAGTGACGGTTGTACCATCCATCTTTTGAACTTTAATCTCATATAGACTCATATGAATCACCTCTGATTTTATTATATCACGAAGCTGATGCTAGTTCATCTTAGATGACTCGAAACCGACTTATGATACAATCGCATACAGAATCCAAAAAAGGATTGATATCCAAAATAAGATGAATGGTATAGCAAAATACCATTTATATGGTTTTCCATCTTGCCATATCGATTTTGCCTCTTCTTCGCTCTGATCCCATATCTCTTTAGGAACGAGTTTGATAAATAATAGAATCAATAATGGCAGGATAATCAGATCGTCAAGATATCCCAACACAGGAATAAAATCCGGAATCAAATCAATCGGACTCAATGCATAAACGATCGCAATAAAACCAACCACCTTGGCATACCAAGGTGCGCCAGGATGTTTCATCGTGATTGATACCTGAGCACTTCTTTCCACTAATTGTTTCATTCGTTTTTTGAATGGTATTTTTGATTGATTCATCATCTTCCCCCACATATACTATATCTTAATTTCCTCTTGCAAGCAATATAAAAAAAAGCAGTTGATTATCTCAACTGCTTCTTATCATTATTTCAATGTTCTCTTGCGTTCTGGTTTTTGAGCCAGTGCAGGGTTATTAAAACGGATTGCATCGCGGATTTCCTTGACGTAATCACTTTGATCTTTTTTCTTTGCTTTGCTATACAAGAAATCATCGATTGCAAC
>JAFGQH010000019.1 GCA_016935815.1 Bacilli bacterium
AATCAAAGAATTCAGTCTCTCTTAGTAAACATATACATGCAATAGCGATATGGAACCTAATTTTCTTTTTTATGATAATCTAAATATCCTAAATATCCCACAATAAATAAAGTTGCTAATGCGATTTGAGTTGGAATAATAGCAATAATATTGGGAGCTTCATTGTCTATTAAAGTAAGAATAGAGATAAATAACATTCCAATTAAGCCAATAATTAAGAATAAATCAATAACCAGTTTCTTTTTCATGTATACCTCCTTAACCTATATCCGAAAAGATTAAATATCCATATACTCCATCATCATTGAATTCACCTTCTTAAGATGATCATATTGCTCATAATTCAAATCAAACCCATGTTTGTTGTGAATCATATATAGTTAGCAATAACAGAGTACACAGATGTAGCACTTAGCAAAAGCATAATAAGCACTATAATGAGTTTAAATCTAATTTTCATATAATCCTCTTTATAAAAAATATAATAAGATTATGAGTTCATTATACAACGAGGGATATTACAGGTCAATAGAACCAAGAAAAACAATAAATATTCTACGAACATTATGCTTTATAATAGTACAATATATATAGAAAATTTAAGTTAATCTATTATACAGGTTTCCAAATCCGGTAAGAATTACTAGATTTTGTGGAAAGCTTCTTATATTTATTTTTCTGTGTTATAATGGAGAAAACAGGAGGCCATATGGCACGATTATATCTCTATTTTTCCGGTACGGGAAATACCAAATTCGCAGTGGAAACATTTGCAAATAAATTGGAAGAAAACCCGAATATCCATTCGATTGAAGAAGAGTTGGATTATGATACTTTGATCCAGTCCGCAGATTCTGTTTTGATTGGCTATCCGATCTATGGCAGCGACATACCAATCATTATGCGTGATTTTTTAGTAATGCATTTATCGGCATTTCAGAAAAAAACAATTCTTACGCTAGCGACTCAAATGTTGTTTTCTGGAGATGGCGGAGGACTTGCATGTTATTTCCTGAAACCTGCGAATGTGAAATGCATCGCTTCCATGCATATCAATCTCCCGGAAAACATCTCGGATATCAAACTATTTAAATTGAGAACCGTTGAAGAATCTCAGAAGGTATATGAAAAGGCGATGCGAAAGATCGATCGATATGTTGAACTGGTTCAGGCAGGAAAACCAGTCAAAACAGGAAGAAGGTTCTATTCCAGAGCACTAGGTTTCTTGATGCAAAGAGCTTATTTCAGGCCATTTCACAAGGTTATGCAAAGAGCTTGGACATTGAATGAAGAAACCTGCATAGCTTGTGGAATCTGCGTTAAAAACTGTCCGGTTTCCAACTTGGAGCTCAAAGATAAACTGGTGATATCACAGGATCAATGTGTCTTGTGTTATCGGTGTGTCAATCTCTGTCCGAAGCAATCCATCAAAATCCTAGGACGAAAATTTCCGACGAGACAATATTTCAAAAAGTAAAGGGATCAATTCGATCCCTTTTTGATTGTTTCCAGATTATCTTGTATGTATCTCAACATGAATAGTTCTCGTTCGGTCCAGCGATGCTTCGATCCCAGACGAACCCTTTCCGAATTGGTCTGGATCGCCTCATCCAAAGTCACCCAAGACGGATGAAATCCAAGCTCTGTCTCATATTTACCCAGATTCAATTCTGATTGCTTCGGACCAATCTCAACCAAATAATAAATGCTTCGCATATAGAATGTCAAATCCGGATTGTACTTGTCTGGATAGATTTGATCGGTATAACCAAGACACTTTTTTACTTCGGTAATTGTGAGACCTGCCTCTTCCAAGGTTTCGCGTTTCAATGCTTCTATCAAATCTTCCGATTCTTCCACACCACCACCAGGGAACTTATATTCTGATGTCAGGTTCAAGTGAACCAGAAGAATCTTGTCATCCTTTAAAATGACAGCTCTTGTAGCGGTTCTTGTGATTGGGTGTTTCTCATCTTTGTCGGTTCTGTAATCAAATATGTGAATTCTATTCATTGGCATTTTCCTCTGTTCTAAATTATAACACAAAAATACAGTTGCTTCTTTAGAAATATTGGAAACATGTTACAATAGAACTAGAAGAACCTTCACCACTCGAGGTGTGATATGAATCAAGAACCAATAGAGCGGATCGCTGTGAAAACACCGGAATCTTTCGTTGATGCGTCAGGAAAACCATATTATGGTACTTTTCTGTCGCCTTTTCCGAATTTGAACCTATTGGATTTCAAACCCAAAAAACCATTGCGCCGAATCTTCAACAAGTTTCGTTTGACCCAGTGGCAAGCCACGGAAGTCAAAACCAAAAATGGAATTTTTCTAATGGCAATCTATCGATTCGGTCTTTTAAATATCCATCTTGTCATGTTTTATGATAAAGACTCCAATCATTTTAGGGTTTGGAACCATACGGCGTTATTCTTGAATAAGAGTGTGCCAGCCAAATCGTTGTTCAACGGATCCAAAGCAGAATATCGTTCCAAAAAGCATTATAGCGAAATCATCAACCGCTACGAGGAGGGATTTGCCTCTGTCTTTGGTCGAACGGAAAACAAGAAGTCTGGTTTGATCGAGTATGATTTTCGCTTGAAGCAGAGATCCAAACCATCCATTGTGTCGATTCCAATCAAAGAAAAATATCCTTTGTACACTGAAAAGGATTTGTTTGATTTCGAAGGATCGATCAAAATCGATGGTGTCGAAATGATCGATGGATCCACCTTTGCGATCATCGATGATCACAGAGGATACTATCCAAGACATTCCGGATATGATTGGGTCACTTGTTTTGGAGAGAAAACATTTGATTCAAAGCTTATGCCATTCGGTTTGAATCTGACCGAATTTCGGATGAACCCGGATCCGAAGAGGTTCAATGAGAATGGGTACTTGGACAACACCAAATTCCATTTCCTGCCGAATGTTTCATTCACCAAGAAAGCAGAGCGAATAACAATCACAGACGGATCTCAGGTCCACTTGGAGTTTACAACCTTGTCCACACATAAAATATCTTTGAATCTATTGTTATTCAAAATCGATTATCAACTTCATATCGGTCTTCTGAACGGAACTGTCCATTCGGCTGACCACCAACAAATCGTTTTTGATAACGATTTGGCTTTATCAGAATATCGATACACGATTATATGAGGTAATTATGGAACCATTGAAACTGACATATCCGATTACGGAATCGGACTTCACCAAAGTGAATATCTGGGCAGCCTTGGAAAAAACACCATTTATGGCTCTTGTCAACCGCTACTTGTTACTTGGAATCGATGTGGCAATTCTTATTATTGCGATTATTGCAGAATTACCAATCGGGTATTTCTTTCTGCTCATCATTGTCGGTTTGACCCCATTATTGATGCGTTTGAGTTTGATGCTCAGGGCCAGTAAAAAATACCGAAAGAATTCCTTGTTGCAGGAACACGATATCACGCTTGTGTTCCAAGAAGACGGATTGTCCGAACAATTCGCTGGACTGCATTACGAGACAGCATGGGACGAAATCAAGATTGTAACGGAGTACAAAGACTTATTGATCATCGAATTGAATACGCAAAGAGTCTTGTTCGCGCCATATCTCAACTTGGAAGAAGAACAAAAAAACCAACTCAAGGCTATCATTGAACAACATCTCAAACAAGAACAAATCAAATTTAGAAAACCAAAACAATCCAAAGAAAGCGAGACAAAAGATGAAACGAATTGAAACAAATAATGCTCCAAAAGCAGTCGGACCATATAGCCAAGGAATTCTTGTAAAAGATACTTTGTACGTCTCTGGTCAAATCCCCTATATCCCGGAAACGATGAAACCGGCAGGTTCAGACATTCAAAGTCAAACCTTGCAAAGTCTGAAGAACGTATTGGGTGTCGTCGAAGCCAGCGGCATGTTGAAAGAAGATATCGTTAAATGCGGTGTTTTCCTACAAGATCTATCGATGTTTAAGGATATGAATGAAGTCTATGCAGCCTTTTTTGGAGATCATAAACCAGCACGCTTCGCTGTCGAAGTCAGACGCTTGCCACTCGATGTATTGATCGAAATCGATGCCATCGCAGTCAAACAATAAACCGAACGGTCAAGAAAATTGAAGTGAACCCACAAAAGTAGACACCTAAAAAAGGACGTCTACTTTTTTTTATTTCTACGCCGTTTTGTATTATAAAATAACA
>JAFGQH010000020.1 GCA_016935815.1 Bacilli bacterium
AACGTGCAGAAATTGCTGTACATGAATGTTTCTCCTGGTTTATGGATCAACGGTTGATTGAAGAATTTCTCAAAGATATTGTCATTTGGAGTCAATTCTTTGAAAATGTCTTTTTCTTGTCCTGCAGACATGGTTAGCAAATGACGAATCTTGAGAGATTCATACTCTGGAAGATATTCTTTCACATCGTCTTGGAAATAGAACAAGACATAATCGTCCAAAGCCAGTAATTTCAAGTCATACAGAATTCCTATCGCTACACTGGTAAACGATTTGGAAACCGAATAGACTTCTTCTCTTGTATCTTCATCATATTCATGAGCGGAAGCACGGAAAACGCGAGAGCCGTCTTTCAGCAATAACATCGAATGGATGTTAAGTTTGTCTTCGTCGATCTGGTTGAACAAATCGACCAAAAGTCCTTTGTTGATGTTGGCATCTTTCACAGACGCCTTGTTGAACTCCGTTTTGGGAAAAACCATGGAAATACCTCCTGAAATTGTATGAGAATTATATCATATATTTATGTATTATTTGTGATTGATTATGAATTGTTTGTAAAAATATACCGCTTCTGCCAAAGCTGTTTTTTGAATCGATTCATCTTTTCCGTGTATCTTCTTCAATTCTTCATTAGTCATCCGTACCGGTGAGAACCGGAACGCTGATTTTGTGATCTCGGAAAAGAATCTTGCATCGGTACCTCCGAGCATGATATACGGTGTGATTTGAACATCCGGATATGCAGCTTTGATCTGACTTGTCAGATATTTGTAAGTCTCTCCTTCGGTATCGGAAATCGGAGAAGCTTCTCTGCCTTCGACGATTTCGGTTTCGATATCGTATTTATTGGCAATCTTTTGCATCACGTTCAACGAATCGGAAATATTCTGTATTGGATGGGTGCGTAAATTGCAGAGTACAAATGCTTCGGATGGAATGACATTCGCTGCTTCAGATCCCTGTTGCATAGTGAAGGCGATGGTCGTCGACAGCAGTGCCCTGCCATACGGGTTGATCTTTGGCAACAACCAGGTGATTAATGGTTTGAATAACCACATATTCCCAAACAGGAAGCGATAGGTTCCATTCATTGAAGGAGCGGCATTTTCAAACAACTCCTGAACTTCCGGAATCATTTTCGTTTTGAGCGGGAACTTCTTCTCCACATCGTGAATGAATTCAGCAAGTCTTGCAATCGGTGTATGCTTCGGTGGTGTGGAAGAGTGACCGCCTCTGCTTTTGGCAGTGAACTTCAGATTCAAATAGCCCTTTTCCAGGACTCCGACCAAAGCCAAAGGACGTTTGACACTTGGTAAAGCTCCACTGACGATGGCTCCGCCTTCGTCCAACACGATATAAGGCTCGATTTTGTTTTTTTGTAGATACTCGACAGCCGCTTCGGCACCGAAACCACTGATTTCTTCATCTGTCGAACTGGACAAATAAATATCTTGTTCCGGTTTGAACCCTTCTTCCAATAGTTCTTCGACAGCTTGATAAAAGGCAAATAGAGTATTTTTGGTATCCAAGGTGCCTCGGCCATAGACTTCATCCTCGGTCACTTTCCCGGAGAACGGTTCATAGGTCCAATCCGCTTTGGATGCCGGAACGACATCTTGATGCGCCATCAAGACCATCGGCTTATCTGAATTCTTACCGCGCCATTTCAGCAACAAGGATCCCCCTTCGAATTCGGTTTTTCGAAGGTGGCTGAAGACATTCGGAAACAACGTTTCCATCTCCTTATGCAATTGATGGAACGGGATAATATTATCTTTCTCTCTCGTATAAGAATAGGTTTTCACCTGAATCATCTTGCTGAAGCGTTTGCCGAGAATATCGGCATACGCTTTGTCCACTGGCAGCGGTTGGCTTGTCGTATTCTTATCTTTGATCATCTGAGAATGGACGAATGCAATCAACAATAAAATTACAACAACACCCAAAAATCCCAATAGAATATATACAAAAATCATATGTTCCTCCTAAATCCATTTCTTCTTGAACATGAAGAGTGAAATCAAAACAGTCAGGATAGCCATGACGGGAATCAATATCGTCACATTTCCATTCACAAAGGTCGGCATTGCCAAACTCAAAGCGATGATGATTACCATCGGTGCGATGACCAGTTTCCAGTTATGGCGGAAATATTTATAACCTAAAGCACCAAACAAAGCGGATATCACCCAGTTGAATGCAGGTTGTAAAACAGTAGAATTCAAGATTGGACGTAAAGGGATCAATAAAATCACACCTAAGGTAATAATCAATACGGTGGTAATCGAAGAGAAAGCAACACTGACCGTTGCGACCACTTCATTCTCAGGAGTATTGATCTTGGTCCCACAGATTTCCGTTGCGTTCATCACACAAGGGACTTTCAAATTGACCAGATTCCCGGTAATGAATGCCAGATATGTTGCACTGGTTCCTAAAATCGGCGAATAGGTCATCATTTCAATCAGTCCACCAGGTAAGAAAATGATTGACAACGTAAACACTCCAGCTCCAAGTCTTGCCCAGTTTGGAGCGATACCTGTCGTAATCCATACCAAGGTCGGCGCTAAAAACATCACGAGGATACCCATGACGATGAAGATTCGTCCATAGGTATGCATCTTTTCTCTATAGAGGTCTTGCATCAGTAGATTCCTCCTAACCCGAGTAATACGGCAACTGTCATACCGAGAATCATCGAGAACGTCAACTGGAAGTTCTCAAGCCATTTGACCTTCTTCTCCTTGACCAGCCAATCAAATCCCATCATCGCCATGAAGCTGACGACAAAGACAATCAATGGAACAAACGAATATTGGGTTGTGGAGTTGCCGGTGTAAGCTCCATCGACAATCTCTCTGACGTTGTATCCGAAGATGCGACTGAATGCATCACCAAAGTATGCGGCGACAAGCCCGATAAAAACCGATTGGAACAACAACGGTCCAAAGGTTCTCCCCTTCTTTTCCGTTGCTTTATCGACAACTGATTTCTGATATTTCTTGAACATGAACAAAGTAAACAAAGCTCCCCAAATGATAGCAATCGTCATCGTGAAAGCAATCGTTACGAAATCCTGGATCGTCATACTTGAAGCCATGATTCCTTCTGCGGCGTTGTTTACCGCCAAAAGTTCATAATGCAAAGCTCCTAAAACCGACAGACGAATCCATGGAAGTGGAATTCCCAGTAATCCGGACATCGTAATGACCCCGATGAAGATGCCAATCGAAGGCAGGATCGAAAAACTGACCGAAGAAACGACTGCTTTTCTCACATGTTCTTTCGGCATTCCCAGTTCTTTCGATCTTTGATACGCTTTGTAAGCGAAAAACAATGACCCTGAAATAATAAAAAGCGTCACAAAAGCGCCTATGGCGTAGAGCCACCACGCTTCTTTGACGACATTGACATCTGTGATTGCAAGTATCATGATAATCATCCTCTCTGTGTATCATTGTATCGTATTCAAAAAACAAACACAATAAGACCATAAAAAATAAGTTAAGAAAACTTAACTTACTTTGTTTGCTTTTTATACCGGTCTTCTTCGGAGAAGACACAACCGCAATATTTCTGCATATAAAGTCCTTGTTCTCTGGCTTCTTTATTTCCTTCCCGAAAATACGGACGCGGATCGATATAATAGAACGGCACGCCAATCTCTTCTGCGATCCTGGTGGCTTCTTGTTTGATCCGTTCATGTTGTTGATAGGGACTCACGAGCAACGTCGTACTAAAGGCATCGTATCCCAATTCCTTCGCTTTTCGAGCGGTCTGATAAATCCGATCGGTATAGCATTTGATGCAGCGCTTGCCAAACTCGAGATCGTCCGCAACCATCTGAACGAAACGCTTTAGTCCATAATCGTCCTCGATGATGGCATCCATATCTACGGATTGCGCCAGTTTTTTCAAGGAATCCAGACGACTCTGATATTCCAGATAGGGGTGGATATTGGGATTGTACCAATATGCGGTCACATCGATCTCGTTTCGGTCGATTGCTTTCAATGTGCCCTTGGTACAAGGACCGCAACAGGTATGTAATAACAGTTTCATAATTTACCTCTATAACATGGCAAGCTTCTCTTTGGCTTTTGCAAAACCAAGCCCGGAAGCTTTCCCGAAATATTCTTTTGCTTTTTGGATGTCTTTTGGAACCAATGGATGACCTTCATAAAGCAAAAGACCAAATTCATACAGCGATTCTCCATCCAACGGACGTTTGCACGCTTCCTTCAGATAATCGATGGCAACTTCAGGTTCATTATCTTTGAGGATTTCATACATTCGAACCATCGCCTTGGCATGTAGTTTGCTGGCGGATAGTTCAAAATAATATCTGGAAATCTTCGCGGATTTCTGTAAGAATCTCTCTTCTTGGAACAACTCTCCAAGCATATACATCGAATACGCCGTATTGACATCGGAAGTATGTGGAGAATTGACATATTCAATCAACAGATCTTTGACTTCGGCATAGATGAGATTGCGCTTTTTGGGATTCAGTTTCTTCTTGTTTGCGTTCTCATAGAGCATCTGCGCGTATTTGTATTTCGCCCCTTCGTTGCCGGCGTCGATGGCCGCTTTGTATTCTATTTCGGAAAGTTTGGAATCGACTGCGGTTCCAATCCCTTTCTCATAGAAAATACCCAACCAATAATGAGCAAGGTGATTGCCTTTTTCTTTCGCTGTCTGCATATATTGGAAAGCTGTTTTTTGCGTACTGCCGGTTACTTGCGAACGATAATGCAATAATCCAAGATTGATCAGGGCATTGGTTTCGTTGCCTTTGGCTGCTTCCACATAGTAGTCTTTCGCACGCTGATAATTGGTTTCCACTCCATTGCCCAGACGATACATATCACCTAGCGCATTCATGGAAACACAGTCACCTCTTGTCTGTGCGATCTCCAGATTTTCTTTGGCTTTTGTATAGTCAGCAGGAACGCCTTTCCCATAGAGATACGTCAAGCCAAGACCCAAATAGCCTTTGGTGTGGTCGAGTTCGACCAAGTCTTGGAAATACGAAATCGCTTTGTTGTAATTGACCTTGGTGACTTCACTGCCATCATAATAGGTATAAGCAACCAAAACCAAAGCGTCTTTATCTTTTGCTTTCGCTAATAATTCCTGATAATAGAATTCCATCTCTTTCAAATAGAGAACGGATTTTTTCTTGAGGTATGGATGACTGTTATGATAGAGTTCAATCAATAGATGGATCGCGGATAAATCCCCGTTTTCTGCGGCTTTGTCCAACCAGAAAAAGCCAGCTTCAAAATCTTGTTTGATCTGTTTGGCTTCTAAAAGCAATTTTCCGCGATAATACATGCCTTTTGCGACTTTGTTATTGGCGGATTGTTCAAAGTAAGTCATAGCATTGGCTTCGCTCTTCTTCGTACCGACGCCTTCCCAGTAGAACATACCCAATTGATGATAACTGAGCACATCATTGGCAATGGTCGCTTGTTGCATCATCTTGAAGGCTTTTTTCTTGTTCTTGCGAAACCCTTGTCCGTCCAAATACATCTGGGACAAGCGAATCATCGCTTTGGTATAACCAAGATCCTTCGCTTTGGAGAGATACTCCGAAGCTTCTTTGTATTGTTTCTTTTCAATGAAATATCTGCCGACATTGAAATACCCGACCGGATTGTTCAGGTCAGCTGCTTTTTTATAGTACGTGAAGGCCATCTCGATATTTCGTTCCGGAGAATTCGGATTGAAATATCTGTCGCCTAAATCATTCAGTTGTTTCGGGGTTTGATTGGTTACCATTAATACCCCCTGATCTCGAGCAATGCTTGGTTCGCTGGCTCGTATTGTAGTTTAGCAGCTAGTTCATAGAACATGGCTGCTTTGATATAGGAAGAAGGGATCCCTTCTCCTTCTTCGTATTTTTTGGCAATCCGCATGAAAAGTTCCGGATTCTTCAAGTCCTTGTATTTCAAAAGGATTTTGAACGCTGCGTCCAAATCCTGTTTGCATCCTATTCCTAAGCGATACGCTTCTTCCAAATCGAAGATCGCATTCACATGGTTTTCTTTGGCTGCGATTTCTAGTAATTGCAAAGCCGGTTCATATTCTTGTTTGTTCCAATGCGACTTGGCAGCTTGGTAGATATCCTGAGTACTGCGGATATCGGTTTTGGATTTGGATCCCAGCAAGCGAAAATAATTCATCGCTTCCACACTTCCTGCGGCTAAAGCTTTGTTCAACCACATATAGGCGTTGTCCAAGGATTTTTTAAGTCCCTTTCCTTCTAAATAGAAAGACCCGATTTTATACATCGCGTAAGCATTGTTGTATTTGGATAGTTTGACATAGAATTCGATCGCTGTTTTGAGATTCTTTTTCACAACGATTCCGTCTTCATGAAATTTAGCGATTTTGAGTAAAGCCAGTTGACTCTCGCTCTTCGCGGCGGCTTGATAGAGTTCAAAGGCTTGATTCAGATCTTGATTGGTTCCCCTGCCTTCTTCATAGCAAACACCCAACATATAAATGGCATCGGGATAGAGTCCTTCCCAGGCTTTCTTGAAGTGTTTGAAAACTTGAGAATCGTCCGGGGTAACGGAGTACCCATAGAAATACATCAAACCAAGAAAATACGCGGCTTCGGTTTGTGTTCTCGCAAGTTTCTTAAAGACTGGAAATGCGTCTTTGTAATTTTTGACGCTGAAATCTTTGATTGCTTTCGCTAAGATGTTGTCTGCCAAATGGATCACTCCTTCCCTTACAATTAACTCTATTGTAATATAGTATAACAGGTTGATTCAAGTAAATATTCTTTTTTTACAGAATTCGTTTCAAAATCCGGTCGACAAGGGAATAAAGATAACACTCGACTGGTCTTGTCGTTTTGGATGCAATGTAGTCACGATATCCCGTCAATTGCTTGACATATGCATCTTCTTCGATGTCTTTGGTCTTATAATCAAGAATGATGAATTTGTCCGGATATTCCAGCAGCAAGTCGATGATACCGTGTTTGAATTCACCATTTCTTTCCTGAATGAATTCAAACTCTTTGTAGGCGTGGATCAATGCATTCAAATCCAAAACTTCGGTTGTAGCCAGATAACGCAAGGAATCTTGCAAGTGATTCTCTTCAATCGATTTCAAACTCTGTTCAAAATCGGAAAAATCGATTTGTTCCAGTGCTTTGTGCAATTGATTCCCATATTCCAATGCTCGTTTGGTCTCGTCCTTGAGTTTCTCTGTCGAGGTTTTTGAATACCTTGAAGTCTGGATCGTTTGTTTTTCAAAATGGAAGTTTTTGAATGTCATCGGCGTTACATTTTGGACTTCCTCATCCCCTCTTGGATTTTGTTCCACTTTCTCCATTGGATACCTATTGTCATACTCTCTTAAAAGGGTATTCGCCAATAGGTCCTGATAGCTTGTGTAAGATAAGCGGACCTTGTCAGCCAAATATCCTTGTTCGGATAATTGTTCCTGCTTAGGTTTCAGTTTACTATGGTCTTGGAAGAGAATCAGATTTTCTTTTGCTCTTGTAAACGCCACATACAGCAAACGGATGCGCTCGGAGATCATCTCTTGTTTGACCTTGTTCAAGTACAAGGAACGTAGGAATGTAGGATAATACCCTCCATCGACTGCATTGGATATGATTCCGAATTGCTTGTCGAAAATAAAGAAACTGCGGTTTTCTTCCATGTTGAATTTCTTATTCAATCCCATAATATAGACAATCGGGAACTGCAGTCCTTTGGATTTGTGCATCGTCATCAGTTTGACTGCGTCCACATTGGTTTTGGTTTTGGAGTATTCGATGTCCCAATCGGGATTGCTGTCGAGCCATTCCAAGTATGTGATCAAATCATTGAAATCAAATTGCTTGAAGTTGTTCAAGTTCATCGCGAAATAATCCAGTTTTTCTTCTTTCTTGCCTGGATTATCCAAGTACTTCAAGGCTTCAAACAGATGCAAACTGCGATAGATTTTCGGTATTAAATCAGCGACTGGCAAATGATTGGAATCATACGCCAGTCTGCTTGCCTGGTCGAACAGTTCTTTGAAAACTGGGTGATTCTTGAGGTCAAAGAGAGATGCGTTGTTTTGATTCAGAAGACGGATGATGTCTTCGTCTTGGTATTGAAAGACAAAGGATCTGGCGATCGAGTAAAACGAGGTCTTCCAATGAGTGATGGCGTAATCGCTATCCTTGATGCATCGCAAGAACGACAAATAACTTGCCAAGAACAGCATCTCGGGACTGTCGATGAATGGTTCATCGCTATAGAGGTTGACCGGGATATTGTGTTTGCTCAAGTATTTTGAGATCCGTTCGAAATCGGTTGCTCTGTCGATCAAGATTGCGATATCGGAATATTGCAATGATCGAAATGTTTCGTTTTTGACGTGGATCTGATAATTGTTACTGATGCGTTTTTGGATATCATTGACCAAGGCTTCGACTTCAATCAAAGTCCTGTCGGTGTCTGGATTTTCTATTTTTTCTTGCTCGAGATCATATGAGATGACCTCGATTCCATAGCGTTGCTCTTTGATTTCGTGATTGAAATCCGTCAATCCATAGATCAGACTTTGACCGTCTTGATAGTCGATACCACCAATCGTTTCCGACATCGTTTCAAAAAACGATAGATTGATATCTCGAAGGATTTGTTCTCTTGATCGAAAGTTCTCCCGCAGATCGATGGCGGTTCCACCCTTATGATCACGATACTCCATATAGCGTCTCATGAAGTTCTTAGGATTAGCCCCTCGGAAACCATAGATCGATTGTTTGATGTCACCGACCATGAAGAGATTGTCGTTGGCAATCAAACCGATGAAATCCTCTTGGAGATCGTTCGTGTCTTGATATTCATCGATCATGATTTCTTTGATCTTCTGTTTGTATTCATTTGCGATATCTGGATGTGATTTCAGCAAATCGGTCGCCAATTCCATAATATCGGAATAGGTGAATATTTGGCGATTTTTCTTTTCTTGGTCAAACCGTTTCACAACTTCGGATGCGAGTTTCACCAAAATCATGCTCATCCACTTGGTGGATTTGTGATGGTTGATCACCTCTGCTTTTGTGAACGCTTGAATCGATTCCATTAATTTAAAACTATCTTTTAACGGTTCTCTGACCAAATCATAGGCTTCGCCAAGTACTTCCTTATATGCATCGTCGTCTTTCAGACTCGGTTTTCTTGGCAGGCTCATTGCTTGCAGAGCAATTGCCAATTCATCAAACGAGGTTGCTTGATAGATTGGTCTGGTATTGGTTTCGAGATTGCTTAAGAAAAGAAGGATCTTTTCGTTGTCACAGGATTCAAGGGTTTGTTTCATGGCTTCATAGCTATGAAGAGAATCCTTCACGAGAGCAAGCAAGAAATCTTCAAATTCATGAAACCATGAATCTATCAAGTTGTCGCTCCAATACTTGATTTCAAAAGTGTTTTCATACTCCATTGGATTTGGCTCTTTCAAGATCGTATGAGCCAATTCCTTCACACTATCTCGTAATAAGGAGTCACCCTTTTGAAAGAGCGTCAACACCAGTTGATTGAACTGGTCGTTATTCTCCAAGTAATGTTCTTTGATCACTTCTTCGATCATTTCTTGTTCGAGATGTTCGAGCATCAGTTTGTCACTGATGGTGATGTCTTTTGGTAGATCCAACAAGTAATGATATTGTTTGACTAGACGTAGACAAAAGGCGTCAAAGGTCGATATAATCGCTCGGTTGATGCGTTTTTGTTCGGACAGAAGGGTGGGATCCTTTTGAATGGCTTGCA
This sequence comes from Bacilli bacterium, assembly GCA_016935815.1. Taxonomy (GTDB): domain Bacteria; phylum Bacillota_I; class Bacilli_A; order Izemoplasmatales; family Hujiaoplasmataceae; genus 4572-104. The sequence goes on from JAFGQH010000020.1 coordinate 9,789, forward strand.
GGATTCTGGATTTCATTTCAAACGCTGCTGCATTGGTAAACGTCAGGATGATCATCTCATCGATATGAACGCCTTCTTGCAAGAGACGAATGACGCGTTCTTTCAAGACCCCGGTTTTCCCGGAGCCGGCTCCTGCACTGACTAGGATATTGCCGCCACGTTTGGTAATCGCTTTTAATTGGGAGTCTGTGAATCTCATTCTTCCACACCTCCCAGATTATGATTTTTGTTGTAACAGATGGAACGGAATTCGCAGTATTCGCAAGAAATGGAATCCTTCTTCTTGCCATAAGTCGGAAGCGGATTGATTGCGAATTTTCCTGATCGCAAGTTTTCGATCATCTCACTGATTTGCGATTCCATCATACCTTTCATTTGCATCAGTTCTTGTTCCTGATAGACTTTGGAGTTTTTACTGAAGCTGTTATCTTTGTTCAAAGAAACCGAACGAATATGGGACAGATCCTCATCAAATGCCAATATTTTGGCAGGGCTGTCGATCGAGATTCCCTTCATCTGGAAAGAGTTTGTGATAGCCTTTGGCTCTTTTTTATACCGACCGATACTAGTCGTCTGATAATAGATACCTGTTGGTTTGGAATTTGGATGCAAGGTCATGAAAGCAAAGAGATAAAGCGGTAGTTGTAACATCCTACCAGCCTGGAATTCTTCCAGTTTAAACTCTTTGTCGCTCATCTTGTAATCGACCAAGACAAAATAACTTTTGTCCTTGGTTGTCGGAAAAATCATCGCTTTGTCGATAGTCCCCGTGATGAAGAAATCTTGATATGGTATCTTGAATTCGATTTCGGTTTCGATTTGATTGTATTTGGTCTGTTTATGAAACTCCACCAGTATCGGTAATACTTGACGCAATTCCTGAAGTAACGCTTTTCGATATAGGGGTTCTTTATAGGATTCTGTTTCGGGAAAATCAAATTCGTTCATGACGATATCTTCCAAATCGAAATCCTCGCTCTTGAGAGTTTGTTCGAAGACCTTGTGTGTCAAGGTTCCCAATACCTGATTGGCAGTCGGTTCCGACGTTCCCAATTTCAACAGGTATTTGAGAAGGTATTGAAATTGACATAGGTGATAACTCTCTATTTTCGCCCCCGTCAAGGTATTGTGTTTTTTCAAGAGGTCTTGCAAATCGTAGGGGTAAATACCGGTAAAAGCATGATCATGGATTCGGTATTCTTTCCCATAGGTGGCTTCCAACAGGTCAAAGTCATTGCGTTTTAGGTAATAGGTATTGTAATCGTATTTCGCTTTGGCGTGCTCCAAGCCACCAAGCGTGTTTAAATAAGAATCCCCAGTCATTCTGAACTCATATGTCTTGCGTGTGATCGGGCGATTGGGAAGCAAGTCAGATGCGATATGCTCGTGATCGGAATATTCGGAAAAGAATAAAGTCAAATGCGTGACTGTGTCCAAAAATCTCTGTCTCTTCGCTTCTTTGTATTGATTGATGTCATCCAAAGATGGATAACCGATTTCTTCAAGTTCGGTTTCATTCAAATAAGACGTATTTGTCAGATAATCGACAAACCCGTCCAAACGATAATTCATGACAAGAATCTGTTTCTTGGTGTCATATCGCAAGTCATCCATTGATAGAAATTGAATGCAGTTTGTATCATGTGGCTCTTTCAAATTTGATTCCTTCAAAAGCGATGCAAAGATATCTGGATGATTCCTCAAATCCTGATCCATATAGCTATTTAATATTTGCAATACCGAATCTCTCAAATCCTCCTGCAAGGTTTCTATTTCATCGAGAATCTCTGCGAACGAAATAGTACCCAGTTTTCTTAAAATCGACAATACTTCGGGATGTTCGGATAGAGAGCGAGGATGATTGGACTGATATGGAATGTTGCTATCGGTCAACCATTTATCCAAATGATAAAGATCTTGCTTTGTTGCATTCAACACCACGATATCATTGATATCGATGTCTTGTTCCAACAAAGAGACGATGGTTTGATATACTGCATACGCTGCTTCCAAATCATTCTTGGCTTCTACTATCGTAACCGAATTATCGCTTTTATGATCCAATTCGTAAGTCGTAGCTTTCTCTAGTAAATGACCAGGACTTGGCATGAAATCGACTGTATATACCGTTCGCTTTCCAAAAACAGACGAATGCAGTGGTTGATAGATTTTTGAATCGATCAAATCATGTTTTACTTTGGTCAGTTCATTCAATCTTTGCGATTGATAGGTTCGATTGACATCAAGATAATCCCAATAAGGGATCATCTGTTTGGAGTGATCCATGGAATATCCATAGCGTTCTTTCATCCAAAACAAATAACGATTGCTAAGACTACCGAACAAGTGTGTTGGATCCAAATACACCACATCGAAAAAGAGCGACTTGTCACTCCACTCTTTCAAGAGATCCGATTTTGCCTGATGATCACACAAAAATATGGCTTGTTTATCTATCTCCAAACGATCTTTCTTCCTTTCGCTGTTTTGTTATATATTATAACATAATATAGAACTTATGTAATGCGGATAAAAAAAGAAACTCTCAAATTGAGAGTTCTCTTTTAATCGATGGAAATATACTTGGTTTCTTTCTTGTTGGTTCCCTCTTTTGGAATGAACAAGTTCAAGATTCCCTTCTCGTATTTCGCTTTGATATCTTCTTCTTGGATGTCATCGCCGACATAGAAACTTCTAGCGCAAGTCCCGGTGAAACGTTCGCGTCTGACATAGTGTTTGGTTTCTTCTTCTTTGACTTCGTCTTTTTTCGCTTCGATGGTGAGATATCCCTTATCCAAAGTGATCTTGATATCGTCTTTTCCAAATCCTGGGACGTCGACACGAAGTTCGTATCCTTCATCGGATTCCAGAATATCGGTCTTTAGGCTGGAAGCCGATGCTCTGCGTGAATTGGTAGATGTGAAGAAGTCATCAAAGATATCATTAAAGAATGGGAACGTGTTGTTGGTTTTTACTAATTTTGTCATAACCATACCTCCTATAAAATGTGGTATTTAGCACTCTACACTTCCGAGTGACAACTTTATTATAGCACATATTTTAGCAGTGTCAAGTATTGAGTGCTAATTATTTTGTGAATTTTTTGTGAAGAATAATAAAAGCCCTATAAATAGGGCTTTTTATTTGTATAAAATCGATTTATTAGAAGTTGAACATAATGATATTTGGGAAGAATATCAATAGAAAACCAATCAATAACATGATAATTCCCCCGATCACACTAGACCATTTAGAGTACTTGTTGGAGACTCCTGTCACCTTCATCGTAATCATCGCGATAATAAAAATCGCCAAGTCATCGATAAGGAAGAAAAAGACATAGATGCCAATATACATCAAGTATGTACCCATACCCAGATTGTTATAGGCAAGAATCTGTGTAAACAATAACGGGAGTCCCGCTGAACATGCAAGTTCGATCAGATTGACCGTGATCGCCAACACGACGACTCCGACGAGTGCAAGCCAAAGACTTTGTTTCTTAACGATGTTTTTGATCTGTTCGATAATCTTTTGCCGTCTCGTTTGATCCGTCACTTCGCAACCAACATCCTGTTTCCGGTTCTTGAAATACTGATAGATGTGATACCCCCCAAATCCAAGGGCAAACGCTCCGATCAAGTAACGAATCCATAACACTGCAGTCAAACTGACCGCGAGTTGTAGCCAAGAAACCATGATCAAAAAGTACAGTAAAGCGGATGTGAACAAGAAGGTGAACCCGATGATCCACATGCGTTTCCGATCATTGTAATTGATCAGCATCGTGATCAAGAAAATCAAAACCCACATCGCACATGGATTGAATCCGTCCACAAGTCCCAATACAACAGCTGATAACAACAGACTTAGGGATTCGAGTTCGACTTCACCGATCAGTGGTAACACGACCACAGATCTTTCCAAGGTATCGAAATCCCCAATCGAAACAGTTTCGCCATTGATTACTTTGTTGACGATATCGGTGCGGTAATGATTCGCCGTATAGCGGTCGATCGTCGCCTGGATATCATAAGTTGTTTGGGTATTGTATCCAACAAAGGATAATCCTCCGATCGCCACAAATGGCACTTCTGCTTTTTGATTGAAGGTCAAGGCTACGGCTTCCAATAAATCCGCGTTGTCTTGATCGCTGATTTCATAATAGATGATGTTGATGTTGTCATATTCTTCTTCCAGACTTTGGAAGAACGTATCCATGTCCTTGCAGTGAAGACAGTATTGACTATGGAAGAAATGGATATCGATGGTTTCCTCAGCGTGAACCGTTTGGAAAAAGGGACTGATTAAGAGTCCCAATATCAATATCCACACTATATTTCTAATTCGTTTCATGCAGCTCCTCTAGTATCTGGAACAGATTCGTTTTCGATTTTTCACCGACGATCCTCTTGACCTCGATATTGTCTTTGAAAACGATCAGTTCTGGCAATATTTTGCCGATGTTGTATTGTTCGATTGCTTGGGTATCCATATCGAAATCATAATCGATGATCTCAATGTCGGAATATTCAGCAAACACTTGTTTCCATACTTTCTTCATCGCCAAGCAACTCATACACCACATGGCGGTCACTCTAACGATTTTCATTTAGTATCTCCTTGCACGCATCGATGAACTCATCGATTTCTTGTTTTTTCGTCAAATGCGACAAGGAAATACGAATACTGGTGCTCGCACGCTCATTTGAGTTTGTCACCCGTTTTACGGTGTGAGAAAAACTATTCTCGGAATTGCATGCGGTTTGTGTTGAAACATAGATTTTCCGTTTGGAAAGTTCATGATGCATGTGCTCCGCAGCCAAATCCAGGAATGAGACATTCAAGATTTGGGGAATTCCATCCTTGTAGTTGATCACACAATGTTTGATTTCTGCAAGACGATCTCTCAAATACTCATTCAAACCTTTGATATGCTCGATCTTCTTGTTGAAGTCTTTATAGGCAAAGCGTAATGCAACAGCCAAACTGTTCATCAGCGGTGCCGGCGGTGTTCCACCGCGAAAGAAACTATTGGATTTTCCACCGTGAATGACTGGTTCTAAATTGATTGAAGTTTTACGGAGCAACGCTCCGATCCCTTTCAAACCATAAATTTTATGGGCGGACAACGTGACCAAATCAAGGCCTTTAAGGTCGATGGCAAGTTTCCCGATTGCTTGTGTCATATCCGAATGGAAAACGACATGCTCATGTTCCGATAAGATCTCTTTGATGGTCTCGAAGTCTTGGACGATTCCGAGTTCGGAATTGACCATGGCGATCGATACCAAAATCGTATCGCTTCTGAGTAAGTTTCGAAGTTCATTCAAATCGACAAGCCCTTGCTTATTCGTATCCAAAACATCGATCTCATAGCCATTCTTAGCCAAATAATTCAAAACAGTCGTGACAGAGGAATGTTCATAAGGTGAAGTGATAATATGTTTGCCTTTGTCTTGATTGGCAAGAGCATAGCCTTTTAAAGCGAGATTGTTCGCCTCTGTTGCCCCGGAGGTGTAAATCACTTCATAGTTCTCTGCTCTTAGGATCTCTTTGATTTCCTTCGATGCTTTTTCGATCTGATGTTTTGCTAAAATCCCCAACTCATGGTTGGAATTGGGATTTCCGAAATACTCTTGATTGAAGATTTGATAGGCTTCGAGCACACGCGAATCTGGCGGAGTCGTAGCGGAATAATCGAGATAAATCATTATCGTACCTCTTTTATAAATGTATTATAGTATAACGCAAAGCAATGTGTCAATTGATGTTACTGATTAGTTGCTGTAAGGATTGATCAGTCGACAAAATGAATTGCCAAGTGGTCAAGGCCAAGTGCGCCTTCATGGATCAACTCTGACATCGTAGGGTGTGCAAAGATGGTTTCTTGAAGCTGTTTCGCGGTTAATTTGTTTTGGATTGCTACGGTGATCGTCGCGATCAAATGTTCCGCTTCTTTTCCGAAAATCATCCCGCCGATCAGCTGTTTGTTTTCTGGGTTGGCCAAAAGCTTGATATATCCTGCTTCGGCTTGCATGATCAATGCTTTTCCATTGGCCGAATAAGGCACTTTGATTACTTCATACGAAATCTCTTTTTCAAGGCATTGCTCTTCCGACAAACCGACTGTTGCGATTTGCGGTGATGTAAAGATAACTGCCGGAACGGCAGAGTAATCCATTTCCTTGTCATGACCCAAGATATTCTCGACAGCGACGATTCCTTGATGGCTTGCAACATGGGCCAATTGCCAGAGATTGGTGACGTCACCGATGGCATAGATATGTTCCACATTGGTCTTAAGATGAGAATCTACCGGAATCCCTCCTCTTGTATCAAAAACAAGAGAGGTATTCTCCAATCCCAGGTTGTCTAGATTCGGTCCTCTACCGATCGCTTCCAGAATCATATCGCAAGCAATCGATTCTTCTTTCCCTTTACGTTCAAAGGAAACGATTGCTTGATCCCCTTGTTCTTCAATTTTCGTGACTTTGGAATTGGTCAGGATATTCATATTGAGTTGTTTTGCATAGCGCATTAGTCTTGCCGGAAATTCTTTGTCTACGCCTGGTAATATTCTAGGTAGAAATTCAATAACGGTTACAGGTACACCTAAACTGGCGTAGATGAATGCGAACTCCATGCCGATGATACCGCCACCGATGATTGCCAGATGCTTTGGCAATATGGTATTATCCAGTAACTTGGATGAATCAATGACGAATTTGGAATCGATTCCCGGTATTGGTAAATGTTTGGTCTTGGATCCGGTAGCGATGATGATGTCTTTCGCAACGATTGCTAGAGGTTCTTCTCCATCCACCTTAACCGTGCTATCATCTAAAAAGGAAGCAGTACCCTGAACAATATTTACATTGTATTTTTGCAAGAGGTATTCGATTCCACTGACCAATTTATTTTTGACTTCATTCTTATGTTCAATGATTTTTGGCAAATCCAAACTAGGGTTTTCAACAGATAACCCGATGTTTTCCAAATGCAGTAGCTCTTGATAAAGTTCTGAGGATTTCACCAAAGCCTTAGTCGGAATACAGCCGACATTCAAACAAGTCCCGCCAATTCGACTTTTATCGACCAACGTTACACCGAGTCCTTGTTTCGCTGCAAAGATCGCAGAGACATACCCTCCCGGTCCTGCACCGATAATCAGTAAATCCGTCTCTCGTTTCTCCATAAGTTCGATCCTCCAATAATCCAGTTTTCGTAACAATTATAACAGTTTTCGATTGGATTTACAATTTAATCTGGAAGAACTCATAAAAAGAAAAGCACCTTGTAACAAGGCGCTTTCGTTCTAATAATATTTTTTGATATAATCGATCAAATCCTCTTTTTGAAGTCCCAATGATTTATAGTAAGAAAGATGGGTTTTCAGACGAGATAGGATTTGCTCTTCTTTCTTCTTCTCTTTCTCGTGTTCTGTCAGCTTAGCTATAAAGCATCCTTTGCCAGGAATTGTATAGATGAATCCTTTTTGCTCCAGTTCTTCCCACGCTTTTTTCACGGTGATGACACTGATCCGAAGTTCCTTCGCTGCCGTACGGATCGAGGGCAACAATGAATCGGTTTTCAGATCTCCGCGAATGATGTTGGAACTGATTTGTTCAAACAATTGCTGGTAAATCGGTTTCTTGGACGTCGTGGAGACTTGGATGTTTTTCACAAGTCGATTCTCTCAAAGCGTTTTGCGGATATTTTATAAGCGATGTAATTGAATCCAGCGAACATGAGAAAACTGATAAGAAGGAAGATGACACGGAACGTGAGTTCTTGACTTGTAGACGCCTTCATCCATTGGTTTAGAGACGGGATAAAAGCTACCAACAATTCCACACCAAGTGCGAATAGAATCGCAACGACATTGCCTACGATGGTCGCTTTTCCAAAGCGATAGGCGGTCTTGAAATAAATCGGATAAAATGCCAAGTTAAACAATCCGAACATTAGGAATACGACTCCAAAATATGCCAAATTCAAATCCAATAGGAAATTCGTGTTGTGATAGAGAACACGGTTCAATATCGCAAATACACCACCGAATAGCATCGTCACGAGTTCTAATGTGATTACCGATAAAATCTTGGATTTCACATAGTCTTCCTTTTTGATCGGCATCAACATGCAAAACGCCAAATCATTTTGAGAATTATAGGTTGAATATACATTCGGAATCGTGATCCAGAAGAAATACATCATCGCAATCAGATATACCCATTGCGGTATCAGTAACAAGGCTCCCGTCAAAATCGGAATGAACCAGAAAAATTTATGGATCGATAATTTGAATTCTTTGATCATCAATTGTTTCATTGTGTGTCACCTGCTTTCGCATAGTAAATCATGATATCGTCTATGCTTGGATTCGCATGGGCGATTTCCGGATATTTGTCCAATTTCACGGTTTTGATCAAACCATTGAAACCGAAGGAATTCTTCTTGAAAGCAATCAAATCCTTTTGAATGGATTGCAATTCCTCTTCTGTCCCACTGACGACTCTATAATCATCCAAGAAATCATCTTTGGTCGCGGTCTCAACAATCTTTCCCTTTTTAATAAAGGTGATGTAGTCCGCGCATTTTTCCAAATCTGAAGTGATGTGAGTCGAGAATAGAATGCTTCTCTTACCGTTCTCGATCAACTCTTGGAACAATTCCAGAAGTTCGTCTCTTGCGACTGGATCCAAACCGGTAGTCGGCTCGTCCAAAATCAATAGTTCGGCTTGATGACTCAAGGCCAAGGTGATGGAATACTTGACTCTCATTCCCTGTGAGAGTTGTTCCAATTTCTTGTCTTCGTCCAAATCGAATTTGACCAATAGGTCTTGATACATGGATTCATCCCAAGTTTGGTAGAATCCTTTTACCACGGAAGTGATTTGTTTCAGCTTACGCTTGCTGTAGAATGCCGTTTCGCCGAACATGAATCCGATTCTGTGTTTGATCTCTCTTTCTTTTTGTTTCATATCCATTCCGAAGATCTTTACACTACCGTCTTCGGGATGAACCAGGTTCAACATTGATTTGAGAGTTGTGGTCTTCCCGGCGCCGTTCGCTCCAATGAATCCCATGATGTACCCTTCTTCCAATGTAAAGGATACATGGTCCAAAGTGAATTTTGGATAGGTCTTTGTCAGACCTTTGATTTCTAATATACTCATACTTACCCTCCTGCTGTGTATATCTTACATATACAGTATATACGGGTATGCACAGTTTGTCAACCATTTTGTTTCAAAAATAAAACACATACATTGTATGTGTCAATTCAAATCCATCTGATCCGGTTTCGGATATTCGGGAAATACCTGCCGAAACAGGTAAGTCATCAGCTCGTTCATCGGTTTATAGAAAACTAAGAATGTCACAACGGTATTGACCGCCATAATCAATTCCGCAGGCAGATCGGCCAGAAAATAAGTATAGATCTTTGTCCAGGTATCCAGATGCATCACAATGATGGATGCAGGCAAATATGCCCATCCATATACGAAAGAGAACACGATTGCATATAGGAGAGATATGTAATCTTGTTTGTCTCTCAACATTCTCGCAAAGATAGCGAACAAAGGCCAGATAATAAGCATTGTCGGTGTATAGAGCAAACTGAAACTCCCCATCAAGAGATTGTCCAGCAGTACATACATCACTACCAGTGGTACAAGTTTCTGATATGACAAAAAGCGTGCATAGACCAAGATCAATATCACAGTCAATTGCACTTGCGGGATACCAGTTAGAATATATTCTTGTACCACCAAAACGGCCAGAAGCATCGCTTGCAAAGTGATGCTTCTGATGTTTTGCGTGGTCTTAGAAGCTTTCAATCTTGAATTGATACACTGCTCCATCTACAAGGTCAGTTGCATCAACTCCGGTCATCGCGTAATCTCCATCAATATAGAAAGAGACATACTGATTCGCTTCGGTTGGAACCAAAGTTCCGATCGATGTCAGATAGCGTCCAAAATCACTTTCTTCGTAAGTGACAGTGAAGTTTTCCAAAATCAAACCGAATAGCGTATCATCTTCCAAAAACTCTACCTCGACAGCATAAGAAACATATTCTGTTTCCACTGCCTCCGTACCCGGATCATCACCTTGCGTAATAATCTGGATTGTGACCGTACCCAGAACAGCCTGTGAATACAGTGTGGTTTGTTCTTGAGTGGTGGTCGCCTGTGTTGTGGCTTGTTCTGTCGTGGTTGTTTGATCGCATCCCATAAAGAAAGGAATGATCAATAAGAACAGCAATAGCCCCAGTACTCTTCTTTTCATCTTCTACTCCTAGTTTGTATTTAATCAATAGGTAGGTCTCCCGACTTATCTTCACATGCCTCTTCGCCTTCTCGTCGCCGATGGCTTTTGGAGAGTCATCCAAATCACGGTTGCTGGCACAGTTCAGGAATTACACCTGCTTCCCTGTTATACACCTATTCATTAGCACATATGTAATTGTTGTCACATGTTTTCATATGACATGTCATAAGTTTTTATGACATAACTATTATAGTATCTATATCATATTAATACAAGGTAAAAACATAAATATTTTCAAAAGAAAAAAGGCAATCATCTGTTGCCTTTTGACTCGCCTATTCAAGAGGGCTGAAATCTTCTTTTCCTACTCCGCAGATCGGGCAAACCCAATCCTCAGGAATATCATCAAATTCCGTACCTGGTTCGATTCCTCCATCGGGATCTCCTAGTACCGGATCGTAAACATAACCGCATACATCGCAGATATATTTCATGTCGTCTCCTCCTCTTCTGATTACTTATAAAATAATTATACTTGATTTGTTTTGTTTTTTCTACAAACATATTCAATTTATATGTAAATTGTTGAAAAGCATTGTTCATAATGATAAAATTTAGGGTATATAAGGAGTGATCATATGAATATTTTTGCTTTTCTATTCAGTCTGTTGATTTCAATCGCAGCCTTTTTATTGGCTGGTTGGTTGTATTCGTGGGTGAATAAACAGGATTCAAACAACGAAAAGATCAATGGTATTGCGGCTCTTATCAAGAGTGGTGCCAATACTTTTTTGAAGAAAGAGTATATTATCTTGGCGAAATTCGCCGGTGTATTAGCGGTTTTGATCTTTGTCTTTTTACCAGAACCTATCTGGAAAGGCTCGATCGGTCAAAACCTAACGATGGCATTTGCTTATCTATTCGGTACCGTCTTCTCTGCATTCGCAGGGAAAATCGGAATCTTTGTCGCAACGATTGCGAACAAAAAAACCGCAGAAGCCGCTACCAAAGGAATCAAGGAGAGTTTCCTCTCAGGGTTCCGTGGTGGAGCTGTCATGGGTATGGCGGTTGTCGGTGCGAGTTTACTCGGTGTGACTTTGGTCTTTCATTTCACCGGTAACGCTACGATGATTTTAGGTTTCTCATTCGGTGCTTCTTCTTTGGCTTTGTTTGCGAAGGCTGGAGGAGGTATCTTTACCAAGACAGCGGACATTTCCGCCGATTTGGTCGGTAAAGTAGAACTCGGTATCGCCGAGGATGATCCAAGAAATCCGGCTGTGATCGCCGATAATGTCGGTGATAATGTTGGCGATGTTGCAGGAATGGGAGCGGACTTATTCGATAGTCATGTAGCGTCACTAGCCGCAGCCCTGGTCATGGCATCTTCGATCGATGCTGTACTCGGCGCAAACACAACCGTTACCTTGGTATTCGTCTACGCTGCATTGGGATTGTTATCATCTATCTTCGGAATTGTCTTTGCGAAGATGGGTAAGAAAGGCAGTCCAACCAGAGCTTTGAATCTTTCCACATATATTACAACCGGTATTTTTACGGTATTGACCGCAGTAGTTACCTTAATCTTTTCGTTTGAATGGCGCATTTATTTGGCGACCATCATCGGTTTGTTGGTTGGAGTGATCATAGGGATTACGACTGATTACTTTACCAACGATGAAAAGAAGCCGGTTCGAAATGTCGCAGAAGCCAGCAAATCCGGTCCGGCATTGACGATCATCTCGGGAACCAGTTATGGATTCTTATCGGTACTACCGGCAATGATTGGTATCGCTGTCAGTGCCTTTGCGGCATATAAAATCGCGGAACCGTTAGGTCCTGGATATGCTCTATTTGGAATTTCTATGGCAGCAGTCGGTATGTTGTCGATCGTCGGCATGATCATTAGCAACGATGCCTACGGTCCGATCGTCGACAATGCAAGAGGTTTGGCGGAAATGGGAGGACTCGGAGAGGACGTGATTCGCATCACGGACGAACTCGATTCTGCGGGTAATACCGTGAAAGCAGTCACCAAAGGATTCGCGATCGGCGCAGCCGGTCTAACTGTCATCTCTTTGCTTGGGGCATTCATTTCGGAAGTCAACGATGCGGCAATCGCGCAAGGACTTGTCAGCGCAGGACAAGCGTTTATCACAGGATTCGATATCATGGATCCAGCTGTATTCTTTGGCCTTTTGGTCGGAGCCGCAGTTCCATCCGTATTTAGTGCGATGTTGATGCTTGGTGTCAACCGCAATGCAGAACGCATGGTGGCGGAAATCCATCGCCAATTCGAAGAAATTCCTGGTCTTTTGGAAGGCAAGGAAGGCGTCGTGCCGGAATCCGATAAATGCATTGAAATCGCAACCACTGGAGCATTGAAAGAATTGATCCCAGCTGGATTGTTCGCGATTATCATAACGGTAGTCGTCGGTATCTTTGGTGGAGTCTATGCCATCGGAGGATTCTTGGCAGGCAATATCGTCAGCGGTTTGTTGCTGGCATTGTTCATGTCCAATTCTGGAGGTTTATGGGACAATGGCAAGAAATTCATCGAAGCCGGTAACCACGGTGGTAAAGGATCCGATGCACATAAAGCTGCAGTTGTCGGAGATACCGTGGGAGATCCGTTCAAGGATACCGCTGGTCCTTCTATCAACACGCAAATCACAGTTGTCAGTTTGGTTGCCAGTTTATTGGCGGTCATCTTCTTGACTATGTCGATATTCTAAAATAGTATTGAATATAAAAGGAATGCTGGATGCATTCCTTTTTTTATATTGCTAATTGAAATTCTCGGAACAGAGTTTGAAACAATTCTTTGACGGAGATGATTTTATCATTTCGATAAGCATTTTTTCCAGCAAAGGCAAACCCCTGTTTCAGATTTCCTTTCTTGGCGTTATAAAGCGCTAGGGAGATGCAATAGGGGGCTTCTTCCTTGGTGCATGTCTTGATACAATCGAAAGGACAAGCAAATGGATGTTTGGCTCCGCTTCTCACATCTGCCAGAAACGCATTGTCAATCGCTCTTCCAGGCAAGCCAACCGGACTATCGATATAAACGATGTCCTCTTCTTTGGCGTCCAGATAGGTTTGTTTGAATGCATCTGATGCATCGCATTCCGTGGTTGTTACGAATCGGGTTGCCATTTGCACACCGGAAGCGCCTTGCTTCAGAAATCGGGAGATATCGGCCCCGTCATAAATTCCTCCGGCTGCGATAATCGGTATCTTTCTCTGATATTCTTCTTCAAACGGTTTGACTGCTTGCAAGACCTCTTGCAAGAGTTTCCCGAGTTCGAAATCTTCGTTCTCAATCTCATTCTTCTTGAATCCGAGATGTCCACCGGCAAGCGGTCCTTCCAATACAAATGCATCGGGAAGGTAGTTATATTGTTGTAACCATTTCTTGGTAATGATTTTTGCGGCTCTTCCGGAGGAGATAATCGGAACCAATCTCGTCTTGGAATCCTTGGTTAGAAACTTCGGTAGATTCAATGGCAACCCTGCACCGGCGAAGATGAAGTCGATTTCTTCTTCAATCGCAGCTAGTGCCAAATCATCAAAATCCGTCAACGCTACCATGATATTCACACCTAACAATCCATTCGTCAGGGATTTCGCTTTTTTGATTTCAGAACGTAGAGCTTGAATATTATTCTCATGAGAATCTTTTATTTTTCCAAAGAACATCCCAACTCCAGCAGCCGAGATGACTCCGATGCCACCTTCATTGGCAACGGCACTTGCAAGGTTACTCATGGATATGCCAATCCCCATCCCACCTTGTACGATCGGAACTTTTGCTTCTTTATTGCCGATTCTCAGTCTTTGCATGATTTTTTCTAACATCTGAACCCTCCAACTGTCATTGATTTCATGCGATTACTATATCACACATAGTAATTTGTTGCAAGCAGTATTTTCAAATATAATTGCGTAATTTAGCGGTTTATGATGATATTGTGAAGTTATTATTAAAGCGAAAACATCTTGACATTTTGGTAAATTCACTGAATTTCACACAAATGTTTTCAATCATTTGCAAAAGCTGTTAAATGTCGAATAATTGGTTTTTTATGATCCATAAAAAAAGGATGCATTCGCATCCCGTTTATTTCAATTGATCTTCAATCGTTTTGGAGTGTTCGGTGATCACGTCACCGGTATGTAACGTTTCCTTCTTTTCAATCAACAAGACCCAACACTCCTGTTTTGCCAATGGTGAATGGCGAATCCCTTTTTTCACGACATAGTATTCCCCTTGATTCAGATGAATGATTTCTGCTTCCAGTTGGATTTCCAGATGTCCTTTTACGATGTAGAACATTTCATCTTCATGTTCATGGGTATGCCAGACAAAATCGCCTTTCAACTTGGCGATTTTGATATAATCATCATTTACTTCTGCGATGATTTTCGGTGACCAATATTCCGTTATCTGATCAAATAACTCTTTGATATTTCCAAAATCCTTCATAGTTTACTTCCTAATTCGGTGTCGTTTCGATCACAGGGTGTTTTTTGTGATACAGCCAAAACGGTAAAAACCAGATGAACATCATCGTTACTGCTGTCGCAATGACTCCCAACAAGTAGAGCAGATATCCTCCGCCTTCGAATATTTCGAATGGCGTTCCTTCGGAGTTCAACATGAACATCAGATTTCTCTGTGTCAGTTGACTGAAGAGAATCATCAAGGCTGTGATACCTATTAAGACAACAATACTTTGTTTCAGGTTCTTCCAGGTCGGATACCATTTATAAACAAAGATCATATAGATATACATAAAGAAAAAGAACATATGACCGATCATGAATTGATAGAACCGAAATCGGTCATAACTAAAGGCGATATCCGGAAACAAAACAGAAGCCATCGCTCCCCAGGTCCAGAAATAGCCGATTGCAAAGGTTGTCTTGTTTTTGAAAAACAAGGAATACATGCCAACAAACAAGGTATATGCGCATAATCCGATCGGCAGGACATCTGCCCAATCGGTAATACCGTTCCCTAGTTTCCAGGCATAGAGAGAAAACTCCCAAAACAAAGCGAACAACGCCATCGATTTGGCGATTCTTCGTTCGTGCTTGTAATTCGCTATTTTATCACGGAATACATACAGCAAAACAATTCCTATCAGAATCAAGACAAACAACAAACAGTGCAGTAAAGAGAATGGTTCGAACACCACTCCCACATCATCGGAAAAGAACATCTCGCACCCCCATTACGAAGTATTATACTCTAAACAATGGTTTCGTTCAATGCCTTGACGTCTTCTTCCACCTGTTTCATGACCGATTCATACAACGGTCCTTCGCTTTCTTTGACAAAGTAATAGGTGTAGTCCATCGCTTTGATGGCTCCGCGTTTCACCAAAATCGATTGCATCTTCTCTGCCGCATAACCAAATCGGGCTGCCAGTTTGACGAGGACTTTGCTGCCGACTTCCGTAACGTCCATACGCGTATCAAATACCCAAAACTTCTTCGTCTTGTAATCCAGACTTTTCAAAGCTTTCTTTACTTTTTTAGTCATATTGAAGGCTCTTGTCGGTGATCCGAAGATCACGAGATCTGATACATCGACTTTATCCTGTGTGATCAAATCCACTTTGATCAACTGGACATCGACATCATTCAATTTTTCTTCAATACTTTTGGCGACTTTTTGTGTATTTCCATAATAGCTGTCGTACACAATCAAAACTTTCATAACAACACCCCTAACTATATCTATTTTTTATTTATCGATTTTTCTTCTTCATTGATTTGTTTCACATACATTTCTATGTCGAATTTGCGTTTTAACCCGTTATCATTCATATATCTTAGTTTCCCAAAGATCGGTCTTTCGATCCATGCTCTGTCATGTTTTCCAAAACACCATGCAACCCCGGTATATCCGTTTGGTGTGTTCCCATCCAGAAAATACTCGTTGTTGAGTTCGATGGCTAGGTTATAAGCAAACTCATAGGATGGTGACCATTCGATGATCTTCTTGGCCCAATACATTCGCATATAGGAATGCATTCTTCCGAATAAAACCATTTCTTTCATTGCCGCATTGAAATATGGGTCATGGGTTTTGAAATGGATGTAATCTTCTTTCTCATACAAATACGCTCTTGGATCATGAAGATGCATTTGCATGGTCTGATATGCCCAAGGATAAGTCATTCCATCGAACTTGTCATAGTTCTTGTTGAAGAGGACAAAATTATAGGCGAGTTCTCTTCTCACAATCAGCTCTTCCAGGAAACTCTCATAACCGGGTTTTTTTGTTTTCACAACGATATCGTAAATCACGTTTGGCGAGATAAACCCATATTTTAGGTAGGGACTGAGTCCGGATCGATAATCCTTGGATGGATCGTTGGCATCTTCATAATGTATCAGTTTTTCTTCGATAAACTGATTCAAAAGATCAAAAGCAGCCTGTTCTCCGATATGAGTCTCTTCCTTCATCAAAACTAATGGTTGCAGCATGAGTCTCCAGATTTTATCCCGAATCGTTTTGGCGGAGTACTCCTCTTTATCTGTCACATCAAGAGCTGGTTGAAAGACATTCGAGTCTACTTCTAATACTGAAATTCCTTGATTTTTGGCGACTTCCACAATCTTATGAACTTGAGAAAAATCTTCTCTTAGATAAGCTTTATCCAGTACAATACCACGATATTGCGACAATTCTTGAACCCATAAATCCTGCCAATCCAATCGTTTCACTTGATCTGACAAGAGACTTAATTTCTCTTCAAGGTCTTTGGTGTGGTTTGCGAAAAACTGTTGATTGCGTTTGGATGTTTCCAAAGGCTTCATGATAAATACTATCAAATTCCCACCATGCTTTTCTTTGCGATTCAACGCTTCATACAGTGAGTAGTTGTTCCGGATTCGGAAGGATTTGTTCATGATGTAAAGGATATTCTTATTTTTGTTTTCTGCATAATGCAATAGTCTCACACGGCCCATAGGATTCTCCTTTTTTATGATAGATATGCCAAAAAGCAGCTGATTGGCTGCTTATTTGGATTGTACTTTTTTGAAATATGTGGATGCGATGTCACTAACCGCACCAAGGCCTGTCAAAACAGCTAAGACGGTAAATGCAACATGGATTCCATTTTCAATGACATCTACTGATCCATCAACCAATGTTGCTATTTCCGTTAAAAACTCCGGATTCATCAGATTGGCTGAAGTCAAGAATACGATCGTCGCAACTGCAGAAATAATTTTCGCCGCTCCATAGAAGGCATAAACCTTGAGATTCCAGCGTCTGACTGTCAATCGATATAGATCCTCTGCGATTGTAATCGCAAAGCAAACGACAAGTAGTGGCAACAAGGCATCGGTAGTTGCGTAATTAAAGATTGGATAACTTACTGTTAATTGTAAGTTTTCATCGAACCAGAATGCGGTAAATGTATGCGACCAAAACAGATATAGGAACAAGACTCCGAAAATCATGGAGAAAATCAGTGAAAATACCGTACCTGTTTTGGAGATCTCTTTATCTCCTTGTTTTGGAAGTTCTGGCAAAAATCGCAATTCAAATTTCCACGTTCCCTTCTTCGCTCCTTGTTCAATCGCAATAAAGATCAAGGTCACAACAGCGAATGCGCTGAATGCGGAATCGATTCCTCCGGCTATCGCTTTGAAGAAGACTTCGAAGATCTTACCGATCAAACCACTTGACTCCGGATTCAATACGGAATCAATCAATGCGACAACAAATCCGATCGACGCCATGATGATGATAGCGATTTTCAATACCATCAGATAATCATCCATCCATTCCGGACCGATCAGGTAGCGTTCTTTGCCACGATATCCGTTTGCCATTTTTCTCGGATGACCGAGTGACAGCAATACTTCTTCGATTTCTTGATCTGTCGGGTTGTCTGACAACATGTCATCGATATTCGCTCTTAGTTCTTTTTTGACTTCCTCTCGTTGTTTCTCCGGCAAGCGTCTTGTCACATCATAGATATAACGCTCTATCATTTGTTTCATTATCTTGTTCCCCCTATAAGTTTACTCATTTCATTGGTTATATCATTCCACTCTTCTAAGAGGAAATGATATAATTCATACCCTTCATCACTCAAAGTATAGTATTTTCTCGGCCTTGACTCCGTAGTATCCCATTCTGCCACAAGCAATCCTTGGGATTCCAGGCGTCTCATCAATGGATACAATGTCCCTGCTTCGATATTGACTCCCTTGTCGATCAGTTTCTGTAACAAGGAGTATCCGTACTCTTTCTCAAACAACTGACTCAAGACAATCAAAATCTGCGTTCCCCTTCTGAGTTCTGTTTTGTAGGATTGGTATTGAGTTTGATCCATTTGCATCACCTCGATATCATTATACTGTATGTCATACACTATTGTCAATACTTTATTATTATTTTTTTCATTAGTTTGTATCTCGCACTATATAAAAAGAAAAAAGCACCTTACGGTGCTAATCAGTTTGAATTGAAAAGATATTACCAGAATAACTGGTACAGATAATAGGTAGCTACTGAAATGACAGTTGATAATACACTTCCCCACGCCAAATCGACGATGGTGACAATGATCGGCCAATCCTTGACCGTAGCCAAGTTGGTCAAATCATAGGTCGCATAGGTGATGAATCCGAACAACAGTCCACCGATAATAATCTTTGAGATACTCTGTGCATCAATGCCTGGTTGGATCACGAAGTAAACCAAACCAACGATGAATACCAGATAAAAGATCAACGCTGCCACATAATTCGGTGTTTCTTTCATTAGGAAACCAAGGTGTTCTTTATAGAACTTGTTTGCAACAAACGTCAACCAGACTGCATCTACTGCTAAAAATACAACAAAAGCAACCAAATACATTTTTAAGAATGTCATTGTGAACCTCCTCTATTTTTTCAGGAACGGAATGAACGCACTGGTGTGTTTGGCATATTCATCCCATCCCGGATATTTACTCATGCGTTTTTCCAGCAATGGAACCCCGCTCACATATCGTAACAACAAGGTAATCGCAATCGGCGCTAGGACAAGATACCATGGACCTCCTGCAAGTAAGACTATCAACCAGATGCCCCACCAGATCACAGCTTCTCCGAAGTAATTTGGATGTCTGGTATATTTCCAAAGCCCAGTTTGAATCAAAGTACCCTTTTTGCTTTTGTCACTCACATGATTTCTGAGCTGTCTGTCTCCGACAACTTCAAAGAAGTATCCAACCAAAAAGACAAAGCCTCCAATCGCTACCCAAGGAGTAAGCGTCAAATCGTTGACATTGGCGTAGTTCACTGCCAAACCGACAACGAACATGAAGAACCCTTGCAACATATAGACTTGCAATAAGGCTCTTGGAATAACGTATTTTCCCCATTCCTCCCGCCACTTCTTGTAGCGAAAATCCTCTTCTTTGAACAAGTTGCGTTTCAAAATGTGATAGAACAATCGCAGTCCCCATAAACTCACCAAAGCATTCACAAGGATTTTGATCCAGGTGACGCTACCGGACAGAATCATCAACAACCAGGCGACCACAACGAATCCAAGTCCCCAGCCGACATCGACGATACTGTTGTTTTTGAGAATTGTTCCTAAAAGAAAGAAAATCAGAAAATATCCTAAAATAATCAAAACCGCTGTTCCCATCATTTCCTCCTAATTGCGGATGTAACCGATCGCTACTGTTCCGATTCCGCTATGAATCGCAACCGCGCTCGATACTTCCGTGATGTATTCCGGACCGAAACCGATGATTTCGGTAAACATGGTTCTGTAAGTTTCTACCAATTCCTCATTCAAGCAATGAACCAAACCATAGGCTTTGATTCCTTGTGCCTGCATTTCTTTCTTGACGAGTTTGACGATGATTTTGGTAATGCCTTTTTTCGAGAATGCCATTCCATATGCCGCTCCGTGACCTTCTTTGTCCAAGGTCATGATCGGCCTCATTCTGATGAAGTTCCCAATCTTGCCGACGGCTTTGGGAACCCTGCCTCCCATCATCGCATATTTGAAGGTATCCAAACAAACAAGAATGCTTGTTTTTTGTTTGTCGGCTTCGATCACTTGAACGACTTCATCCAATGACTTTCCTTCATTCAATAAATCGACAGCTTGTTTGACAAGCAATCCTTCGGTGATCGAATTGTTCAAGGTATCGATCAAGCGGATCTTCTTTCCAGAATCGACATATGGTTTGATCGCTTCTTGCAGCACACCATGGGTGGCGCTTAATTTTGAAGCGACAGATAGAATCAGAATCTCTTCAAAACGAGTAGTCACTTTTTCTAATAGGTCGTGAATGCCTTTTAGAGTAGGTGTCGAAGTCGTTGGATATTCGGAAGCATTGTCTATGATATCAAACAATATCTCATTGTTGATCGTGAGTTTGTCGAAGTAATCGACACCTCCTGCATTCACACCCATTGGTAAGACAACAATATTGTTGTCATTGATATAGTCCTGTTTCAAATCCGCGATGGAATCGGTGATGACAAGAGTCTTTTGTTTGCTTTCATCCAAAGCGATATCCAAAATCATATTATCGACTTTTTGAGAGATGACTGTACCATATTTATTGAGTTCTACAAATACTTGATCCGGATGATTTGTGTGGATATGGATCCGGAAGATATTCAATCCTTTGGCGATAATCAAGGAATCTCCGTAAGTATCGAGTACTTTACGAAGTTCGGATTCATTCAAAACCTGTTCGGTTCTAACCAAACCTTCCGTACAATAACGGAAATTGACGGATTCATCGTGACGATGCGTGTCGTCCATTTCGATGGTTTCCGTGTTCATCGCTTCGAGGATCTCTTTATTATAATAGCTGTTGATTCCTTGCAAGAACAAAACAAAGCCAAAAGCACCGCTATCGACGACATTGTTCTTCTGAAGGATGGCAAGTCTTTGTTTGGTGAGTTCCAAACTCTGTTTGGCATGTTGAAAAGCCTGTTCAAAGACATGCTTGACATCATCAAACTTCTGTTTGACGATCTTAGCAAGGCTGGCAGCCCAGTCCTTGATCACCGTCAACATCGTTCCTTCCACAGGATTGGAAACGGATGCATAAGTGTAATTGACACTTGCATTCACCATTTCAGCGAATTCTTCGATGGTCACTTCTTCTTTTCCACCCGAAGCGCTACGGAGTCCGTTGACAAACTGTGCGAAGATCACTCCACTATTGCCTCTGGCTCCATAAAGAGCAGATTCGCTGATGGTTTCCAATGCTCTGTGGAAAGAAGGATCTTTTTTCGCTTGTTTTGTGATTGCTTGCATCGTGGATGCTAAATTGTTTCCGGTATCCGCGTCGGGAACAGGAAACACATTGATATCATTTAAGGTTTTTCGCATATTGACGATTTTGATTGTTCCATAGTGGAACATGTCATAAAGATCATATCCATTGATTGTATTCAAAACGGCACATCCTCTCAAAGTTGTATATTTCTTGACAACTACTATGTCTGACATAGATATTATATCACGAATCGATTCGAATGTGATTTCGATTCCGTAATTTCATATCCATCCAGTAAATATTTTACTAAAAGTAAATAAAATTTCAAGCAAATTGCTTTGAATTTCAAATCAAATAAGATATGCTATTGTTGAAATCAAAATATAGGAGGGTTCAACTATGGAACAAGTGAATGTTCTAAAACTGAGACGTTTTAACATGATTATGGGTGGATTGCACCTGATTCAGGGAATTCTCATGCTGATCTTAGCAAGCAGCGTGATCCAAAACATTGCCGAATTCAAACCAACAATCACTCAAATCTATTTATCGTTCAACACCACGACCATGTCACTGGAGACGGCCGTGAAAGCGTTGTTCGATCTACCATTCGGAGTATTGGTCGCTGTCTTCTTGTTGCTGTCGGCTTTGGCGCATGCAATCATCTCTTTACCGAAGAAAACCAATGCGATCTACAATCGGGATTTGGAAAAAGGCATCAATAAATTCCGTTGGTTCGAATACGCGCTTTCTTCATCGATCATGATTGTTTTGATCGCAACTTT
This sequence comes from Bacilli bacterium, assembly GCA_016935815.1. Taxonomy (GTDB): domain Bacteria; phylum Bacillota_I; class Bacilli_A; order Izemoplasmatales; family Hujiaoplasmataceae; genus 4572-104. The sequence continues at coordinate 32,122 of JAFGQH010000020.1, forward strand.
GTTTGGTATTTATGATATCGGATCCTTGATTCTCATCTTCGTTTTGAATGCGATGATGAACATCTTCGGTCTTTATATGGAAGTTCTGAATTCAGGAAGGGAAAAGAACAACTTGAAATGGGGTCCGTTCATCTACGGATCGATTGCCGGGCTCACACCTTGGATTGTAATCATATTGTATATGGTTGGAAACGGCAATTATGATATGGTACCTTGGTTTGTTTGGGCAATCGTCGGGACTTATTTTGTAGCTTTCAATACATTCCCGATCAATATGATTTTGCAGTACAAACGCGTTGGCAAATGGAAAGACTATCTCTATGGAGAACGGACTTATATCGTTCTGAGTCTAGTTGCGAAATCGATTCTTGCATGGCTTGTACTGTTTGGCGCAATGCAACCGTAATCACAAATGAAAAGGACTTACATCATCGTAAGTCCTTTTTCTTGTAATAATTGGAATCGTTCTTCAATGCTACGGATGATACTGTCGAATTCTTCTCCCTGGAACATATCGTCCACCGGCAAGTACAGGATTTTGTCTTCCGGGACTTTATATGCTTTGAACAGGCGTTTCAAGACATCGTAGTAATTCGCATAATGGAACTTCAAGTAATCTTCTTGGTCCTTTTCGATATCTCTACCGCGCTTGCGAACATTTTCGAAGAGTTGGTCTTCTTTACGAACCAAGACGAGATGGATATCGATGTCCGGGATTCGCTTCATGTGTTCATCCGCAATCGCATATGTCAAAGCAACTTCATATGCGGACATGATGCCTTCCAAACGCAATAGCTCGGTAAACACCAGATTCGAGAACAATGTGGAGTCGCAAACCACATTCGGAAGCTCTTTCGTTCTCCACATCAAGAGAAACAATGAGCTATAGAACGCATTTTGGCTTAAAAGCGCAAATGTCTCCTTATCTTGATAAAATAGTGGTAAAAATTCGTTCTTCTCTACTGGTTCTTCAACAATCGGGAAGTTGTAATGCTCTGCCAACAATTTTGTCAAGGTAGATTTGCCGCTACCAATCGGTCCTATGATGCCTATTCTCATTATGCTCTCCTTATATTTTACAAAATCTTTAAAATCATTATACCTAAATTTCAACTTCAAGTCAAAGCAAAATCCGGTTTTTCTGATATCTTTTACAAATGAAAAAGACAAGTGCGAATTGAAGTGAACCCACAAAAGTAGACACCTAAAAAAGGACGTCTACTTTTTTTTATTTCTACGCCGTTTTGTATTATAAAATAACA
>JAFGQH010000003.1 GCA_016935815.1 Bacilli bacterium
AAATTCAAAAATATTTACCGCCACTGGATGGGAAACATCAAAGACTGGTGTATCAGCCGTCAACTTTGGTGGGGACATCGGATTCCTGTCTGGTACAAAGGCGAGGAGATCTATTGTGGTTTGGAAGCTCCAGTTGGCGAGGGGTGGAAACAGGACGAAGATGTCTTGGATACCTGGTTCTCCAGCGCTTTGTGGCCATTTTCAACGTTAGGATGGCCAGAGAAGACCGAGGACTTTCTACGCTACTATCCGAACGATATCATGGTCACCGGATACGATATCATTTTCTTCTGGGTTGCCAGAATGATTTTCCAAGGATTGGAATTCACGGGACAAACCCCGTTCAAACAAGTCTACATCCATGGATTGATCCGAGCACAAGACGGACGCAAGATGTCCAAGTCGCTTGGCAATGGTGTCGATCCGATCGATGTCATCCAAGAATACGGAGCCGATTCCTTGCGTTACTTTATCACAACCAATTCCAGTCCGGGTCAAGATTTAAGATACGATGACGAGAAGGTCCTATCGAGTTGGAATTACATCAACAAGATATGGAATATCTCTCGCTATGTCATCATGAACACATCCGAACTGAAACCAGAAGAGATTGTCCTGGATGCAACTCATATGAGTTTTGCGGAACGATGGATCATCACGAAACTGAATACGATGATCACACAAGCGAATTATTTCTTCGATCGTTACGAATTCGGAGAAGCAGCGAAGATCATCTATAACTTCACTTGGCATGATTTTGCTTCTTGGTTCGTCGAAATGTCGAAACTCTCTGAAACGAAACAAACCAAGATTGTCTTGGTCCATACATTGAATCAAATCATCAAGATGTTACATCCATTCATGCCGTTTGTCACAGAAGAGATCTATGGAAAACTTCCGAACAAGGAAATTTCGATCATGGTCTCAGAATGGCCGAAACCTTGCAAAATCAACTTCCCGGAAACAGAAGATAAGGAATGGTTCTTTGAACTGATCCGCAAGATTCGTACAATCCGCAATGAATATCAAGTCTCTTGGTCGAAACCGATCGATATGTATATTCAAACCAACAAAGAGGATAAAACCTTCTTGGAAGAAAACGAAAAATACTTCAGCAAGTTCTTGAATCCGAAGAAGTTTGAGATCAAAGAGGAAATTACAGCCATTGAAAACGCGGTCACGGTCATTCTACCAAATCTGCAAGCTTACATTCCACTTGGATCACTCGTCGATCTGGATGCGGAGCTAGGACGTATCCAAGATGAGATCAAACGCCTGGAGGGAGAAATCAAGAGATGTGAGAACATGCTCAAAAATTCGAACTTCATGCAAAAAGCACCAAAAGACAAAATTATCGAAGAACAATCAAAACTCGCCAAGTATCAACAAAACCTCAATGAGGCAAACGCAAGACTTGACGAATTGAAAGGATAACATGTTCACCAATTTCGCAGAAACACAACACTGGATAGAACACATCAAGCGATTCGGATCGAAACTCGATCTGCATCGCATTTCTACCGTTCTGGATCGTCTCGGACATCCGGAGCGAAGCTATCCGACCACTCATGTGGCTGGTACGAACGGAAAAGGTTCGACTGCATCTTACATCAAAAATATCCTGGAGGAATCCGGATATCTGGTAGGGTTGTACACATCGCCATATATCGTCAAGTTCAATGAACGGATCGCAATCAACGACGAATACATTTCGGATTCAGACATGATCCAATACGCAAACCAGATCAAACCACTGTGGGACTCATTCAATGATGCAGGAGAGACGATCACTTTCTTTGAAGTGATCACAATCATTTGTTTCTTGTATTTTCGAGACAAACATGTGGATTTCGCCGTGATCGAGGTTGGTCTTGGAGGAACCTTGGACGCAACCAATGTGATTGTTCCAGAGGTTTCCGTCATCACCAATATTTCCTTTGACCATATGAATGTTTTGGGGAATACCTTGGAATCGATCGCTTCAAACAAACTCGGTATCGTCAAAGATGGTGTACCATTGGTCACATCGGTCGAACAAGAGGAATTGATGCCTTTATTCGAACAGACCATAAAGGAGCATCATACGACAATGACCAAAATCGATTGTGACAAGGTCTCAAACAAAAATGTCTCCGAACAAACATCCTTCACCTATGAGGGAACTCACTATACTTTGGGACTACCGGGATTTCATCAGATCAAAAATGCCGTATTGGCGATTGAAGCGATCAAAGCCTTGTGCAATCGCAAAGGGTTCGAAATCGCAACCACACAGATTCAACGAGGTTTGGCTAAAACCAGATGGCCGGGTCGAATGGAAATCTTCAACCACAATATCATCCTGGACGGAGCACATAACATCGGTGGCGTATTGGCTTTGAAAGAAGCAATCACAAAGATGTATCCAAATAAGAAAATCAAATGCCTCGTCAGCATCATGCACGATAAGGAACATGCCAAGATCATCGATGTATTGGACAGTTTCTGTTCCGAACTCTATTTCACCCAGTTCGATTACGAACGTCGGGCGAATGCGGATGACCTGTTCAACGAGTCCCATCACCAAAACAAAAAGATTTATCTCGATTACAAACCAATGTTTCAGGAACTCACACAGTTGAAAGAGGACGAGATCCTTTTGATCACTGGATCCCTGTATTTTATTTCCGATGTGAGAAAATTACTGGTAAAATAAAGCAAATCACCCAAATGCAAGTATCTTGTATAAGGGTGATTTTTTTTATGTATACGATCAAAGACATGCCACGAAACGATAGACCAAGAGAACGACTCATGAAACTAGGGGCGAAGAGTTTGTCCACTTATGAACTGATTGCGATTATTTTCCGCTTTGGATATCTCGATCAATCTGCGATCGATTTGGCCAAGACCCTGATCGGAAGTTTGCGATCCTTGTCTGAACTCAGAGAAAAGACGATTCCCGAAATCGCGAAGATCAAAGGCATCGGAGAAACCAAAGCGATCAGTCTCTTGGCTGCCATCGAACTAGGGGAACGAGTATTGCACGAAACCAAAGCACAAATCCAGATTGCTTCTCCGAGTGATGTGTTCGGATTGTTGAAATATGATATGAAAAACTTGGAACAAGAAGTGTTGATCGCATTGTATTTGGATGTCAAAACCAATCTGATTGCCAAAAAGCAGATTTTCATCGGAGGATTGAATCAATCCTTGGTCCATCCAAGAGAGGTGTTCAAATACGCCGTGAAATATTCCGCCTATTCCATCATTCTGGTCCACAATCACCCATCAGGAGATCCGGAACCCTCGCCACAAGATCTCGAAGTCACGAAACGCTTCAAGGAAGCAGGCAAGATGTTACAGATCGATCTCTTGGACCATATCATCATTGCCAATGACACCTATTTATCAATCAAAGAATATAATCGAAACAGAAAATGATATAGACGTACGTAAAAGCGTATGTTATAATAAATCGAGAGGTGATCCTATGCCATATACTACAAATATCACAAATGCAAGAAAAAATCTGTATAAACTTGCCGACATGGCAATTGACAACGGGGCTGAAATCAACATCAATACCAAAAAGGGCAACGTCATTTTGATTTCAGAAGATGACTATAGAGGGTTATTGGAAACTCTCTATTTGAGTCAAGATTCAAATTACAAGAAAACCATTACCGAAGGCTTGAAAACCAAATACTCCGATACCATCGCAGAAGACGAAGTGAAATGGTAGTACTTTATGTATGAGATCCGATATACTAAATATGCCAAAAAGGATATTCCCAAACTGAAACAAGCAAAGCTTGATGCCAAAGTCCAAAGTCTGATCGAACTCATTCGAGTCAATCCCTTCGAAACTCCTCCCCCTTACGAAAAACTGGTGGGAGATTTAGCAGGAGCATTTTCCAGAAGAATCAACCGAATCCACAGACTGATCTATAAAATCGATGAAGAACATCATGCGGTTATTATTCTCAGGATGTGGACACACTACGAATAAAATCAAAAAAAAGTCGGTTACCCGACTTTTTGTTATTTATCTAGGAAATCAAGATAATCTTGGAATACTTCGTCTTTGATCAACTCATTATGAATCTCATGACGACAATCCGGATAGAGTTTCATATCGACATTCTCATACCCCAGTTTCTTCATGAAATCATACAAAGTCTTGATCTCTTTTCCGTAATTGGAAACGGGATCCATGGATCCAGCGGCTAGTAAAATCGGCATTTCTTTGTTTCCCATGTCGATATTCTTCAAATTGTCGACGAAGGAAGTCCATTGAATCAAATCATAGTTTGCTTGAATCGAGAAAGGTTGACCACACATATTGGAGTTGTGATAGTATTGTTGCACCGCTTCATCACGTGTAATCCATTCGGCATCCTTTTGACCGATCAAACCAGCTTTTCGCATTTTGGCAGGATTGGCATCAACAGCCAAACCATTGACAAATTTTGAAACGTATCTTGGTCCTTTGAACAAACGAATGACGGAGATGATAAAAGATCCAGCCAACTTCAACCCTTTGGATACATAAGTTGTTCCAGAGAGAATCACTTTCTTGTAGAAATCAGGAAAATCGAGAATCAGTTTTCTTGCAAGAAAACTTCCCATTGAGTGTCCATAAAGGAAGACATCAATTCCAGGATAGGTTTTTTCAATATATTCTTTTACAAGGACAATGGATTCATATCCCAAGATATCTCCATCTTTGTCAGCGAAGTGAACATAGTCGAGATTATCCGTAGACAATCCATGCCCCAACATATCACAGCCTATCGCTAGATATCCATGTTGATTCAGAAACTCGGCGAACACCCCGTATCTTGCCATGTGTTCTGCGGCTCCGTGAACCATTTGAACAATTCCTTTGATTTCACCCTCAGGCTGATAGATATAAACGTGAATCGGATTTTCTTGATAATCCTTCAAGATGATTTTTTCCATGTTTTTCCTCCCTTTTTTATATGAAGATTATACCATTTTTGGTTTTATTTTTAAATACAATTTGTTATAATAAATGAAGGTGATGCAATTGAAAAACTATGTTATGGCGATTGATCAGGGAACGACATCTTCACGAGTCATCATTTTCAACCATGAAGGTGAAGTTGTCGCGTTCACAAACAAGGAATTCACACAGTATTTTCCAAAACCTGGATACGTCCAACACAATGCCATGGAGATATGGGAATCTGTTACTTTTTGTATGGAAGAAACCTTGAAACAAGCCAATCTCACATTAAACGATATCGATTCGATCGGAATCACGAATCAAAGAGAAACCACGGTCATCTGGGATAGCCGAACCTCAGAACCGATTGCGAATGCAGTCGTGTGGCAATCCAGTCAGACGGTGGATATCTGTGATGAGTTGATCGGCAGAGGCTATCAGGATATCTTCAAGAAAAAGACAGGACTGTTGATCAATCCGTATTTTTCGGGAACCAAGATCAAGTGGTTGCTCGATCATACCGAAGGAGCGAGAGAATTGGCGAATGCCGGTCACCTAAGATTCGGAACCATCGATACTTGGTTGATTTGGAAGTTATCTGGAGGGAAATCTCATATCACGGATTACTCCAATGCATCGCGAACCTTAATCTATAATATTTTTACACTTGAGTGGGATGAAGAATTGCTCGAGATACTTAACATATCAAAAAATCTATTGCCGAAAGTGGTTTGCTCATCAGGGGTCAATGCATATACCGATGAAGAAATCTTTGGCGCTAAAGTGCCAATCTCTGGTATCGCCGGAGACCAACAAGCGGCACTCTTTGGGCAAACCTGTTTTTCCCCTGGTGATGTGAAAAACACCTATGGTACAGGATGTTTCATTTTGATGAATACGGGAAGCAAACCGAAGATTTCCGAATCCGGGTTGTTGACGACAATCGCATGGGGAATCGACGGGGAAGTCAGTTATGCTTTGGAAGGATCCATCTTTGTCGCAGGATCGGCAATCCAATGGCTAAGAGATGGACTCCAAATCATTCAAGATGCCAGTGAAACAGAAGCTTTGGCTTATTCCATAGAGGACAACTTAGGTATCTATTTCGTACCAGCGTTTGTCGGTCTTGGAACCCCATATTGGGAAGAAGATGTCAGAGGGTGTTTCTTTGGCCTGACCCGTGGCGCCACCAAAGCGCATATTGCAAGAAGTGCTTTGGAAGCGATCGCTTATCAGACCAAAGATGTGATCCAAGTCATGCAAAGCGATTCCAATATCAAACTGAAATCCTTGAAAGTCGATGGAGGTGCAAGTAAAAATAATTTCCTTATGCAGTTCCAAAGTAATATACTAGATACAGATATCTATCGTCCAAAGGTCAGTGAGACTACCGCACTCGGGGCTGCTTACTTGGCAGGACTCGCTACAGGCTTCTGGAAAATGGAAGATATCCCAGACAAATGGCAAATCGATGGCGAGTATCATCCCCAGATGGATGAAGAGACAAGAGACCAGTTGTATGCTGACTGGCAAAAAGCCCTGCAGGCATCGATCAAATTCGCAAAATAGAAGGAGACATCATGGAAGACAAATATGCTGCATTTAATATGCGCAAAAAACAATCAGAAACCAAAGTCATCGTCGGCGGCGTGATTATTGCTGTTGGTATCATTTTGGCGATGTTGGGAAATATGAACGGCAATGCTTTATTCATTATCGGAATCATTATCGGCTTGGGAGGTTTTGTATTCTTTGGAATCGGGATGGCAGCCTTTGGTACTTTGAAGAAAAACTTCAAAGAACAAGTCTTGCGTCCAATGTTTCAAGAAGCGATTCCCGATATCAAATATGAACCGACACTTGGGTTGGCACCGCAAATCGTATACAGCACAGATTTCCTTAAAGTCGCAGACCGCTTTCATTCGGAAGATCATTTGAGCGGACAACTTGACGGTGTTCAGTTCATCTCCTCGGATGTCAAACTCGAAGAGCGTCATGTCGAGCATACCAAAAACGGTACCAGAGTCTATTATGTTCCATATTTCATTGGACGTGTATTCCGTTTCCAATTCAACAAAGAATTCGTCGGATCTCTATACGTACTGGAAAGCGGTTCACCAATGCGCCGCGGATACAACAAAGTCAAATTGGAATCGATCGATTTCAACAAGAAATTCAAAACTTTCGCAACAGAAGAAATCACGGCTTTTTATATTTTGACACCGGACATCATGGAAGCAATTCATAATCTCGAAAGACGCCATCAAGGTCGCATCGGATTGTCCTTCCACGGAGATTATCTCTATGTCGCCATCAACAACAACAGAGATACCTTTGAAGTTCAGATGTTCCGTAAAATCGATGAATCGATGATCAAAGAATTCCAACAGGATCTTCTCGTCATCAAAGACTTCATCATGACACTGAAATTAAATAATAATTTATTTAAAAAATAATAGGAGGAAAGTAAATGTTAACACTAGCACTAGGTCCTGGCGGAATCGTCCTGATCGTCATCGCAGCTCTCGTTTTGATTATTGTTTTCTGGTTCATCGGAGTGATGAACAATCTTCGCCAATTGGAATTGAAAGTCCAAGAAGCAGAATCCGGAATCGATGTCGCATTGACCAAACGATTCGATATGCTGACAAAGATGTTGCAAACCACAAAAGGATATGCAAAACATGAATCCGAAACACTTGAAAAAGTGGTCAAATGGCGTTCTGGTATCCCTCAAGACGCAACCTTGAAGGACAAAGAAGAATTCTTCAACCAATTGAACCAAGTGGCTCAGGGAATCAACGTAGTCGTTGAGAAGTATCCTGATTTGAAAGCCAACACCGTATTCTTGGATCTGCAAAAAGCAGTTGCCAACACCGAAGAACATCTTCAAGCAGCGAGACGTCTTTACAATGCGAATGTCACGAGAATCAACACGATTATCGTAACCTTCCCACAAAGCATTGTTGCTAAACAAATCAAGATGGCTAAGAAACCATATTTCGAAGCCGAAGAAGCAAAACGCGAAGACGTCAAATTCGAATTCTAAACAAACAGAAATCGAGCCAATTGAACCAAAACGCAAGACAAACGGGATTCCTCTCGTTTGTTTTTTGTTTGCTTTCTAAAATTCACTTAAAAACGATCTGATAAGAAGTCCTCAGGTGAGCGAAATGCGGTTTGTGGAAATGGAAATAGATTGCTATAATCCTACCAAAAGGAGGGTTCTATGAATCAAACGATACTGGTAGGTAGACTGGTTACGGATCCGGAACTGACCGTTTTGGAAAGCGGTTTAAAAGTAACCACAATCACGATCGCAGTCAAGCGTTCTTTCAAGAGCGGGGAAACAAATGAGTATGAAACGGATTTTCTGAAGTGTACTCTTTGGAGTGGAATCGCAGAGGCGACTGTAAGTTATTGCCGAAAAGGCTATACGGTGGGTGTAAAGGCAAGGTTGCAACAAACCCATTACATCAAAGACGATAAGAAAGTGTTCTCATATCCGGAAATCGTCGTCGAACAAATTACCTTCATCAATAAGACGAAAGAATAGCTTTGTGAGGAAACGATGGATTATTCCATCGTTTTTTCTTTTTGACTTTTTATCTATAAGATAAA
>JAFGQH010000021.1 GCA_016935815.1 Bacilli bacterium
TAGAGAATCTCCTGAAATTTGTTGATAATAACACCAAGCATCCAAATTGGATCCACTTTAATGGATTTGAGATCGAAATAGATTTCCATCGTTTTCTCAAGATCCTTTTCCAAATAAGCGTTGACCAGTTCAAAGATATTGCTTTCGATATCTCTTGTGACGATCTCGTAAACCATATCGGAAGTGATATGCTTCTTATCCAAAGCATATGTGAGAAGTTTTGCAAGTTCGTTTTCCAGCATTTCCGAATCGTTTCCGATCCGATTGATAAATTGTGTCAGTGCCAAAGGATCGATTGTCAAATGGTTCTTTTCGATTTCCAATCGGACATATTGATAGAGGTCATCGATATTCTTATTGTTTGTGAATTGTTTCGTATCGATATTCTTGGTCAAGAATTTGACTAAGTTTTTTCTGAGGTCCAACTTATCATTTCCTACTGACAGGATGAAAATGGTCGTCGGGTTGATGAAATTACAATATTGCTTCAGGTGTTCTGTTTCCTCTGCGGTGACCGATTTCGCATCCGTCAAAAAAGTGCAGTTTCGTAAGATAACTGCTTTTTTTTCAGCCAAAAACGGCATGGTCATCGCTGACTGTATCGCCGTTAACAACCCATCTTCTTCATAATCATAGGTTTCAGTATCTATCGCTTGGACATCCGAGTTTTGCAGGATGTCCTCGATTTGCTTCTTGATGGCATATTGGTTTTCACCATACAGAAGGACACAATTCGGGTTCATTTCATCACCATCTTCATTATATCATAAGAAGCACTGTTTTACACCATTGCCAAGTCAAAAATTCGACGCTTTTGATGGCGATAGGTTTCGACAACCCTCAAGTGCAACAAATCATAATAATAAAAAGTTATGGTACCATCAACGTCCGTACGATAGAGACTGCTGGAATAGTGTTCTAGCAAATCGATCACCATATCGTCTGGTTGTCCATAAGAATTGTCTTTACCAACTGAAACAATCACATAATCCGGGTCAGCCATTGCCAGAAAACGTTCTGTGCTCGATGTGGATGATCCATGATGAGCAACCTTTAAAACCGTCAGAGGAATTTGATACTGATTCACCAATTCTTCTTCGACCTTCGCTTCTATATCACCAGTGAACAAGTATGTGTCAGGACCAATGACCCCATAAAGCACAATGGAATTATTGTTTTCATTGCTGTCATTGTGATTCGCACTTAATACTTGAAATCTTGAAGTACCACATGAAAATGTATCTCCTTCTTTCAAAACGGATCCATTTGGTAAGGAATCCATAGGTTGATTCAAAAAGACCTTCTTGATTTCCATGCGTTGTAAAAAATCAGTTAACTCACCATAGTGGTCCATATGGAAATGGGTAATCAAAACAATATCTAATTCAGACCGGTTATGGCTTTCAAAATACTCCAGCAAGTGATCATACCGATCGACATTTCCAGTGTCAATCAACATGTCGCATCCATTGTCGTGAATTTGGATCGCATCTCCTTGTCCCACATCGAAGAATCGGACAAAGCGATTGCTGGGATAAGGTAAGAGATAACTACTAAACAGAAGCGCAAGAATTCCCAGCATCGCCAAGAGTCTTTTTTTAGGATACTGCCAACCCAGAAACATCCCAATCAAAAAGAGATAAAATAATACTAGAATAAAAGTATTTGGAAACGCGATCGGTACTACTACGTTGATGGAGTCAAACAGAGCAATCAACCATAAAAATCCATTGGCAAAAACCAGATATACCGGTTCAAAAGCAGGAATAAACACCGTAACCATACTGGCGGGTAAAAACAGATAGGTGATATAGATGATAAAAACCAAATTGCTATATAAGAATACCAAACCAAAAATATGATTCACATTTATGACAATTGGAAAGCTGAATAGAGTCGCGATCAATGTCGTTCTGATAATCTTGGACAATGGTTTTGTTGTCGGCCACATCCCTTCCGATAACAATAATGCCAGAACAATCAGATAAGACAGTTGGAATCCTAGATTATAGACAATATAGGGATTCCATATCACAAACCCCAAAAATGATAATGTAATCAAATCCGGTTTGCCAAGAAGAATTCGAAAGGTGTCAATCACATAGATTCCCACGATCAATAAACTGGCTCTCAAAATCGAGATCTTAAATCCCGTAATAATGTTATATATCGCAAGAAAGACAAGTATGATTATTCGATTGGTTTCTTTGGTCCAATAAAATCGTTTCAAGATATTGCTTAGAAAACCTACTAAAAGTCCCAGGTGCAAACCTGATATCGCAAACAAATGACTGATTCCCAATTGGTTGATCTGGGTCGGATTCAATACCTCTGAATCCGATTTCTCCCCAAGTAGAAACAAACATAAAAACACCGAACTGGTTTCATCAAAATGACTCTTGATATACTGACTGATTTTATAGGGAATCTGATGGATATTGAATCCGATCGATTTTACATCCAGTTGATCGACCCACATTATTGCTTCAATACCACTGCTTTTCAAATACATATCATAATCGAATGTATTCATGATCTGATAATCTGTATCCTGATAAATGGTTCCGGAAACAGAAACGACCATCCCAGGGACTAAATCTGACACATCATCGTAATAGCATAGCAAATCTGCGTCCGAGCTCAATCGAAACGAGTTTTCGTTGACTTCTGTTACGGTTCCAACCATTGTTTCTGAAACCATCTCTTCACTGACATCAATCATTTCGAAGCGAATCGTAGTGATGAGCACCAGAACAAGCCCATAAATCACCAAACGTTTTGATTTTCGGAAGAGATAGATCAAGGAAACGAAAAACAATCCTATCGCGAGATAGGATGTTTTACTGAATATATATGTCAGGAGGAGAAATCCGACATGGATGAATTTACCAGCGTCATACTGTAATAAGTTCTTTAATCTGTTCATATACGCTGGTCTTGATACCCGAAACCTTCATGATGTCTTCAATGGTAAGGAAGGCACCGTATTCCGCTCGGTAATCGATGATCCTCTGAGCCAAAATATCTCCGATTCCCGGGAGTGTAATCAGGGTTTCGATGGAGGCGGTATTGATATTGATCAATCCGGATGGATCGGTTATGGTGATATCGTCATCATAAGAGGGAATATAAATGACAGCACCTAAAACCAAAACCATATTCCAATCGACTTTCGACAAATCACAATTCACCGTCACTCCTCCCGCTTCATAGATCAAATCCTTGATGGTGTAACTTTCCGGAATGTAATACACTCCCGGTGAAATCACCTGTCCGGTCAATTCCACATAAATCATCCGTTCTTCTGAAGACTCATCTTCGGTTTCAACTTCCGTTAATGTCTGCTCCGGTATAACGATGGATTCTCCATCGGACAAACGTTTTGCCATATCGACTTCACTGATATCGGCATTGTCCAATAATCCACCTGCGATTTCAACCAAATCCGTCACTCTTGAGGTTTGATACATCGTATACACTCCCGGATGCTCTACTGCTCCTTTGATTTCCACTACGATTCGTACGATGGATGATTCTATTACCGTGATGGTTTCCTTTGCTGACACTTCGATAATCATCTCATCACTTACTTTGGCTGCCTGATTCAATGATGAAGTGTCTGCGTTTTGCGTCAAACCACCTGCTAACGCAATAACATCACCTACTCGCATCGATTCATTCACGGAGTAGATTCCCGGATACAGAACCTCACCTTTGACTTCGACTACGATCGAATCGAAAGAAGTCGAAGTCGCTTGTGTTGTAATCAACGGATCGGAATATTCCGACACGTTAGAAGACGTTTCCCGAGAACTCCAATCAACATTCAACACAATCAACCCTAGGATTCCGAGTATCAGAATCAAAATTCCCTTGTTTTGTTTTACCCATTCCATACATTCACCTCGATTACATAATACTCGAGGGTTTTTGAGATTCTTTTTTCATAAAAAAAACAGTCAATTAAGTGACTGTTTGATTTGTTGGATTAAAATTCCATTTCGTCGAGATGACTTCTCAACATGTTTGCGGAACGATTCAGTTTGACCATTTCTTCTGCGGAAAGTTTCATTTTAACAACATGGTGTACACCGTCTTTGTTCAAGACTGCCGGCAATCCGATATAGACATCCGGTTCCACTGCGTAGACACCTTCATTCAATACGGAAATCGGTAAAATCCGATTTTCGTTGTTTAAGATTGCCATCGTGATCTTGACCAATGCCATTCCGATGGCATAATAGGTTGCGGATTTCTTCTGAATGATTTCATAGGCCGCGTTCTTGACATCGGTATAGATTTTATCCAAGTCTTCAAAGTCGATTTCCTTCATGTCTTCGATCACATTCAAAATCGGTTTGGCACCGACAAATGCGTTGGACCAACAAACAAATTCCGTGTCGCCGTGTTCGCCTAAGATATAAGCATGAATATTGCTGACAGAGATATTGAGCTTCGAAGAAATCAAATAACGAAGCCTTGCGGTATCCAATGATGTTCCGCTACCGATGACTCGAGAAGACGGCAGACCGGATTCTTTCCATGCGACATAAGTCAGGATATCGACCGGATTCGATGCGACTAAGAAGATTCCCGAAAAACCGGACTCCATCACATTCTTGACCACAGCTTTCATGATCTGTGCGTTGCGGTTTAACAAGTGAATTCTTGTTTCCCCGTCCTTTTGGTTGACTCCGGCTGTGATGACAACCAGATTCGCATCCTTGCAGTCGGCATAATCCCCCGCATAGATTTTCATTTTGCGTGGCGAAAAGGCAAGCCCATGATTCAAGTCCATGGATTCTCCGACCGCTTTGTCTTTGTTTATATCAATCAATACAAGTTCTTCGACTGCTCCTTGGTTGACCAAGGAGTAGGCATAACTCATTCCTACAAATCCTGTTCCAATAATTACAACTTTACTCGATTGCATATTCCTTCACTTCCTTTCGCCCTTATTGTACCAAATATAATAGAAAAACCCAAAAACAATGCTCAAAAAAACCGCAAATCATAGTGATTGCGGTTTCATTTCATCTTTGTGCAAAACATAGATCGTGCGCTCCGGTAAAATAATCTTGTCGAGTTGTGTAAATCCGACTTTGGTGAAAATCCGTTCGTATTCTGCAAAGTCATGTGTCACTTCATAGATGGTGGATTCCTCTTCGGATCCATCCACTTCCACTTTGATGGTATGGAGGATGCTGTGAGGTTTATCCCCTTTGTGAGATTCCCAAGAGAAGTGATATTCTTCGTCTTTCTCTTTGTATCCGTCCAAGGCATCAATGTATTCCGCAGATAAGACATCAAAGATGAAGATTCCGTTTTGTTTCAAAGAATTATAGATATTGGTAAAACCGAATTCGACATCTTCCAAATCAGTCAAATGATTGATCACATCCATGGATGCGATAATCGTATCGAATAGAAATTCGATCGGATCCAGCATATCATACATTGCGATTTCGAGTTCGACATCTTCTTCTTTGGCCCGAAAACTCACTATTTGCAACATCTCTTCAGACAAGTCGGTCGCTACAACATTATATCCGGCTTTTGCCATTTCGATGGAAAGAGTCCCGGTTCCACAACCGATATCCAAGACCGAACCGATAGATGTATATTCGTTGATCAGTTTGATGTATTCATCATAGACTTCGGGATCTATAAAGGAATCGTAAAACGTCGCCAACAGATCATAGTCCATGACTAACCTCCAAATCGAGAGTATCACGTTCATAGAATATCTTTTCAATCTGATAGAATTCTCTGTCTTCTTTATGCATGACGTGAATGATCACTTCATGCAAATCGATCAGGATCCAGCGACTGGTTTCCTGCCCTTCAATATGAAAATCCGTTCCTTCCGGCAATGCTTGTTTGATATGATTGATTGCCGCATTCACCTGACGCTCGTTTGATGCGCTGGCTAGGACTTGGTAATCATAATAAGGGGAAACTCCACGAAAATCATAGACCACGATATCGGACAGTTTCAAATTGCTTAAGGCTTGATAAACGGTATGGATCAAGTCAGTCATTCCATTCCTCCAATTCATTTTGATAATACAGTATCGCTTCCTCGGTCAATGGAGATAGCGGTTGATTGGTACTGTTTAAATACTCTTTCGTTTCTTGCATCACGACAAGCAACGCTTTGTCGAGATTGGATATTGCCAGGACACGAAGATCCTCCGTGACAAATGGTCTACCCTCTTCGATGTAATCGGCAATGTAGATGATTTTCTCCAATAAAGACATCTGTTTACGTCCGGAACAGTGATAGCGGATCGCATTCAGAATATCCTCGTCTTCAATACCAAATTCGACTTTCGCCAATACTGCGGCGGAATAAGCATGAAGACAAGCAGATGGTACCTCTTGATCTGATATCCTACCGGCTAATCGTTTGTTTTCTTCATCGGATAGATATTTTGTGGCATCATGTAAATAAGAAGCCACAACAACACTGGGTATATCTGCATGATACAACTCTGCCAATGTGACTGCGACTTGCTTCATTGAATCGATATGTTTTCTTCGGTGGGAGTCCTTGTGATAGACTTTGTCCAAATACAACTTGACTTCCTCAATCAAAGATTTTGTTATCATATAATCGCCAATCGGGTGTAGACGCCGACCACGAACGGTGCATATGCACGAATGTGGAACGGTGCTCTTAAGGTTACGAATCCCAACCCGGAGAAGACGATATCGTACTTCTGATTATCACGGATACGGAATTCATGATAGACCCATTTTGGTAGGTCTTCTTCCGGTGAGAATGGTGGCGATAACAAAGTATATAGTTTTTCCCGATAGAGTTCGTCGGCTCTAGCGGTTTTGGTTCTATGAATGTTCAGCGTGTTTGCAAAATAGGTGATGACAGAGATTTTATCACCGGTTTCTCCACTGATGATATCTAGCCTTGCCAAACCTCCGAAATACAGGGTTTGTCCTTCAAAGAGTTGGAAAACAAGCGGTTTGATCTCTTTTTTGGGAACTGTCAACTTGTACGATGTTCTTGTCAGATAGTGCATGTACTGATGTTTGTTAATCACACCAGGGGTATCATAGATGATTGATCCATCAAGCAGAGGAAATCCGATCAGACCGATTGTCGTCTGTGGTGAAGTCGACACGGTCAGAACATCTGCAGGTTCTCCTAAATAGCGTTTCAAAACCTGATTGACCAGTTTTGATTTTCCCACGTTGGAGCAACCCACGATATAGACATTGCGTTTGCCTTTGTATTTGTTGATCATTTCCATCAATTGATCGAAGTTGTCTCCGTACTTCGCGGATACAAGGATGGAACTTAGGACTGTAAAGCCTTGAGCCGCCAGCATGATTTTCAACCAGTTGATAATCTTTTTCGGTTTGACGTTCTTTGGCAACAAGTCCATTTTATTCCCGACTAAGATAACATCTTGATTTCCGGTCAACGTCTTGATTGCAGGGACAAAAGAACCGGAAAAGTCAAAGATGTCGACGATCTTTACGATCAAAGCGTCTTCTTCCTTGATTCTTTCGATTACTTTTAAGTAGTCAGTGTTTGACACGGTGTAAGGATAAACTTCGTTATAATGACGGATTCGAAAGCATCGTTGACAAATCATGTTCGACGGTTTGAATGTCTGGAACATGGTTTCGCTGATGAAACCAGGTTGGGTCGAATCCGTAGTCTGTATCTTTGCGCCGCACCCTTTGCAAAAGACTTCCTTCATTGTTACCTCTTCTCGTCAAGTTTCATATTGTAGTAGAATTCTGGATCGGTTCTCTTAAGTCTCTCAAGAATTCTTCGTTCCAGATATTTACTGATTTTGGTAAACCATTTTTCGCCACTTCGTTTCAAAGTATCAACGACGATCACGTTAAAATTCATCCGTCTCCCCCCTAAAACATCGGTCATGAACTGATCGCCGATCAGACAGACGGTGCTAGGGTCAGGATGATTCGCATGGCGAATTGCCATTCGAAATCCTAAACGGAACGGTTTTCTTGCACTGTAGACGTAATGAACGCCTACTCGTTTTGCGAATGCTTTTACTCTACCCTTTTGATTGTTCGAAATGATATATACGTTAAAACCAATCTTTTTCAGTGTATCAAACAAAGTATGAATCTGCTCTGTTGGTTCTGTTTCATCATACGGTATCAGTGTATTGTCCAAATCTAGCATAACAATTCTGATGTTGTTTTCCCATAAGCTCAGGAAATCGATGTCATAGACTGTTTTCTTATAATCATTGGGATAAAAATATTTTTTTCTAA
>JAFGQH010000022.1 GCA_016935815.1 Bacilli bacterium
AAAGCAAGAAAAAAATATATAATTTGATTTTAATACAATGATATAATAATAATATATCTAAATCTAAAGGTATTGTGCAGGAAAATCAAGTAAATTGGCAAGATAAGCAAGATGGTTATTCCATAATCTTCTTCAGCTCTTGATAGACCTTAGCAATCGGGAATCCCATAATGGAGTAGTAATCTCCATTGATTCCGGCAACGAACTTCGATCCATATCCTTGAATCCCATAGGCTCCGGCTTTATCCATCGGCTCTTTCGTTGCAACATAATCAGCAATCTCTTGATCTGAAAGTTTCGCAAATGTGACGATTGCCTCGCTATGAAAAGATTTGGAATATCCACTCGTCAAAATCGTACATCCGGTATAAACTTTGTGAGTCCGACCAGATAAAAGACTGAGAAATAATTTTGCTTCGTCTTCATTCTGAGGCTTTCCCAAAATGAAATCATCGATAACAACCAAAGTATCAAATCCAAGTACAACAGCATCCTTGTGATCCTTGAAGATGGAATATGCTTTCTGGAATGACAATTCCATGACTTGTTCATCGTGTTCTAATTTGGGATCAACAATCTCTTCGATATCGCTTGGTATGGATTCAAAATCATATTGTAGGAATTTCATTAATTCATGGCGTCTGGGAGAATTGCTGGCAAGAATGATTTTCTTCATAGTTACACCTCGTTTAATACTGAATCCATTATAACAGAACTCGAGGCTTTTCAAAAATATTTTGAACGGGGATATCGATAACATACAACCATCACATATCCCTGATACAATTCATATGCAATCATTTGACTTCTTCTTGTTTCGCATATGAAATATAGTATATACATATTAAAAACAACCCGTGGAGGTGATTCTGATGCTAGAACATTTCAATATGAATTTAATTCAAAAAAAGGATTCTCTTTTGCTTGCAATAAGCGGAGGTATCGACTCCATGGTTTTGCTTGATTTTCTTGCAAAACAACAAAAAGAGATGGGTTTGACTTTGACAGTTGCTCACCTTGATCATCAAAAACGAACCGAAAGTTTTTTGGACTGTCAATTAATTCTAGACACATGCAAAAAACTTTCTATTAAAACATATATTGAGCAATTGCAACCGAACGAAAATGAGAACTTCCATGATTATGCACACAAACAACGCTTCGATTTTTTTGCTAGAGTTGCTTCTGAAATCAACGCTGATAAAATTGTTTTGGCTCACAATGCAAATGACAATGCAGAAACGATTTTAATGCGAATGGTAAGAGGTTCATCATTTGAGGGATATCGCGGAATTTTGCCAATATCTTCATATAAAGGGATTTCAGTAATTCGTCCTATGATTGAAGTGACCCGTGACGAAATCATCACGTATCAAAAGCATCATCTGATTTCATACAACGAGGATCAATCCAATTCATCAGATGAATATACTAGAAATCGATTCCGACATCATGTATTTCCATTTTTACAACAAGAGAACCCAAAATATCTGGAGAAATTTACCCAGTTTACAACATATCAATCCATGGCATATTCTCTTATTGAAAAACTATCTTCTATGTATCTGGAAGTTTTTACCAAAGAAACAAAGAATGGAATACAAATCGATATAGACGCATTTAAAGAATTGGAACCAATTATTCAAATTGAAACAATCAAGCGAATCATCAATGATATATCTGACAATTCAATTGAGCTGAATCAAACGAATCTGGATGATATCCGTGCAATCATTCATAATAAAAAACCTCACGTAGAAATGTCCCTTCACGAAAAATTGCATATACAGAAAAGCTATAACATGATTGATTTCACAACATTTAAACTGGAATTCCCAGATTTTGAATACGAGATTAACACGGAACAAAAACTTAATCTACCAGATGGAAGTTTAGTTATTATAACTAAAAATACAAACAAATTATATGGAGTTATATATAAATTATGTTATAATAATGGAGATTTCACTTTTCCGTTATCGCTCCGCAACCGCAAGGATGGAGATCGCATCAAAACAGAAGCTGGAACCAAGAAATTAAAAAACATGTTTATCAATCGAAAAGTACCAATTTTGAAACGCGATACACTACCGCTTCTTTTGAATAAAAAAGGAGAGATTCTCTGGATTCCAGGTATTCATCAAACCAAAACAGAAGGAAACAACTGCTTATATATCATTTATCAGGAGGGGAAATAGAATGTTAGAAAAAGACATCAAGAAAGTATTGGTTTCAACTCAAGAGATTGAGGAAATCTGCGTTCGTCTTGGAGAACAAATCACCAAAGACTATTCAGGGAAAAAACCGTTGATGGTGGGATTGTTAAAAGGTTGCATGCCTTTCATGTCAGAACTAATGAAACACCTTGACCTTTACATGGAAGTAGAGTTGATGGGTGTTCAAAGTTATCATGGTGGAACTGCATCGACCGGCGATGTCAAAATCACTCGAGATCTGGATATTCCTGTAAAAGGCAGAGATATCATCATTGCAGAAGATATCGTCGATACTGCCAAAACAATTAATGTGATCACGAAACTGTTGAAATACCGCGGAGCAAACTCCGTTGAAGTCGTTACTCTACTGGATAAACCTGCAGGAAGAGTCGTTGACTTCGAGCCGAAATATATCGGCATCACGATTCCGAAAGAGTTTGTCGTTGGCTTTGGCTTAGACTACGATGAAATGTATCGGAATTTACCATATGTTGGTGTTTTAAAGGAAGAAGTGTACACGAAGTAGGAGGAAATTATGGCAACAAATCAAAAACCGACCAACAATCCAATCAACAATCGGACAACTCAATTTTTGACTATTCTGATTTTAATTGTGATTGTGATTACGATTTTTGTGACATTCGGCAACATGAACTCACCACTGGAATTAACCAATACTCAATTCGAATCGGTATTGCGCAATCAAGGTGTTGAGACCGTAGAAGTCAGTCCGATGTCTGGTGATACAAACTACCGTGCTTATCAAGTCACAGGTGTATTAACCAGCGGAGATCAATATGTCACATATTTTGCAAACGATACCGAACTGGATAACGCAACGGATATCATTGATACGTTGAATGCGGATGCATTCCCTTCCAATGATGTTGTTTACAACTTCAATCCTGCATCCAGTTATAATATTGGAAATGTCATCTTTATCGTATTGATCATAGGTGGCTTTATCTTCATGTTCTATTTCATGATGAGAAACGGTTCCAATGCCAATCGTCAAGCGTTCGACTTTGGAAAAAGCCGTGCAAAAATCAGCAAAAACCAAAGTACAACATTTAAAGATGTTGCTGGTGCTGATGAAGAAAAAGAGGAGCTAAAGGAAATCATCGATTTCTTGAAACATCCAAAACGTTATATCGACCTTGGTGCAAGAATACCTAAGGGTATCTTGCTTATCGGTCCTCCTGGAACCGGTAAGACATTGATTGCCAGAGCCGTAGCCGGTGAAGCGAATGTTCCATTCTATTACGTATCCGGTTCTGACTTCTTGGAAATGTTCGTCGGTGTTGGTGCTTCTCGAGTTAGAGATATGTTCAAGACAGCGAAAGCACACGCTCCATGTATTCTGTTCATTGACGAGATCGATGCAGTCGGTCGTCAAAGAGGGACCGGACTTGGCGGAGGACATGATGAACGCGAACAAACTTTGAACCAATTATTGGTGGAAATGGATGGATTTGGACACAATAGCGGTGTCATTATCATCGCCGCTACCAACCGCGTGGACATCTTGGATCCTGCCCTTATGAGACCGGGTCGTTTTGACCGTCAAATTTATGTCGGTAAACCTGATATCAAAGGACGCGAAGAAATCCTTAAAGTTCATTCTAGAAACAAAAAAATCAATTCCACAATCACATTCAAAGAAATCGCTAGACGTACCCCTGGTTTCACCGGAGCAGATTTAGAGAATCTTATGAATGAAGCTGCGTTACTGGCGGCTAGAGAAAACCGTGCACAAATCGAACTTCATCATATTGATGAAGCGGTTGATAGAGTTATGATGGGACCAGCTAAGAAATCTAAAGTGTTCTCCAAGAAAGAACGTGAATTCATCGCCCATCACGAAGCGGGTCACACAGTAGTAGGATTGAAATTGGAAAATGCCCATATCGTCCATAAGGTCACTATCATTCCGCGAGGTCAAGCAGGAGGATACAACCTAATGCTTCCAGAAGAGGAACAAACTTTCTTACAAACAAAACAGAATCTAAAAGAAATGATTACTGGTTTGCTTGGCGGACGCGTCGCCGAAGAACTCGTCTTCAACGAGATTTCAACCGGAGCCCATAATGACTTGGAACGTGCTACAGCAATTGCAAGATCAATGGTAACACAATTTGGTATGAGCGACCATTTAGGTCCTATCACATATGAACGCGATACAGACACTGTTTTCTTAGGTAGAGATTATGGAAAATCCAAAGATTTCTCAGAAGCAATCGCAACCAAGATTGATGAGGAAGTTCGCGGAGTAATCAATGAATGTTATGGTAATGCAAAAGACTTGATCAAAGAAAACATGACCTTGTTAAAAACAATTGCCAAATATCTTCTCGATGTTGAAACGCTTACCAAAGAAGATATCGATGAAATCTCGGAAACCGGAAAATTATCTCGTTGGGATAACGTCTTGGCAAATGACGTAATCGATACTAAAGCCGAAACAAAAGAAGAGAAAAAAGAGGAAAATACCGATAAAACGGATTTACCTCACTAAACAATAAAAAGGGATACCTCGTCGTATCCCTAATTATTATGAGGAGCAAAAAATGAGACTGGATAAGTTCTTAAAGGTATCGAGAATATTCAAACGCAGAACAATCGCCAAAGAAGTATCCAAGAACCATCGAATCACGATCAATGGAATGTCCGCAAAACCATCTTCCGAGGTGAAAGTCGATGATGTATTGGTTATCACATACGGTAATAAAGAACTGACGATTTCTATCAAAGAAGTGAACGAATATGTTCGAAAGGACATGTCAGAATTCATGTATGAAATCATCAACGAACGCAAATTGAATTAAAACCCCAAATACGTTATAATATATGAGGTGATTTTATATGAAAAAATGGTTGATTGCCATCATAACAATAATGATGGGATTCACACTTATCTCATGTGTCAATACGGAAGAATACGATGTTTATACAACTGTTTATCCAATGAAGTTTGTTACAGAACAAATATTTCAAGGAACCGGATATACTGTAGGCATTGTTCCCGGTGTCACATCTCACGAAAACTCAGTCGATTGGTCTCCAAAAGAAATCATCGCAATGACAAATGCAACATACTTGTTCTATGTCGGAGCAAATTACGACCAGTACATCGACTTCCAAATTGAGAGCATCTTCAATGACAGCAATGTCGAGTTGGTAAGAGTGGAAGACGAAACCAATTATATTCAATTCATTGAAGGTGTTGTTCATTCTCACGATGAAACCACAGAAGAAACCACCATTGAAGAAACAACCCTTGGTTTTGATCCTCATTTCTGGGTTTCACCACTTAAAGTTCAACAGGTCAGTGCTTTGATTTACAACAAATTGAAATTGAAATTCGACGATCCAAACGGTTTGATGGAAACGAACTATGACAATTTGGTAGCTGCATTACAGGATCTCAGCGATGCTTTCAGCGAAGTGATCGAAAATGCCTCAACGGAAGCGATGACCTCCACGAATATCTATGGATATCTTCGCAGTGATTATGGATTCGAATACTTTTCCATTTCACCTGGATATCACGAGGAAACAGAACAATTTACCACACAAGAAAAAAACGAAATCGTTACACACGCCTTGGATGAGGGCATTCAATATATTATTTATGAAAAGAATATCTCATCCCCATTATCCGATGCTGTATTTGCAGAACTGGATGTCTCAAAATTGGAATTCAATATTTTGCAAACACTGACAGATGAAGAAATTCAAAACGGGAATGATTACATCTCTGTGATGTATGATAATCTGGAATTGTTGAAATTGGCAGTCGGATATATAGAAACGGAATAGAGGAAAATTATGGAATTAAAACTGACAGAGCAAGAATTGGTACGGAGAGAAAAGGCAGATCAATTGCGCGAACAGGGAATCGACCCTTTCGGGCATCGTTTTGATCGCACGCACAATACAAATACATTCAAAGTTGCGTTTGAGTCTTTCACCAAAGAAGAATTGCATGATGTAGAACCGAAAGAAATCGTCAAGATTGCCGGTCGGATCATGTCAAAGCGAGTCAAAGGTAAAGCTGGCTTTGTTCATATTCAAGACCAATATGGACAAGTTCAATTATATATTCGCATGGATGTCATTGGGGAAGATAGTTATGAAATCTTCAAAAAGAGCGACCTTGGCGATATCATAGGCGTTCATGGCACTGCCATGATTACCAACGCAGGAGAATTGTCCATTCGAGTCGAGGTATTTGAACATCTTGTAAAAGCGTTGCGACCTTTACCAGAAAAATACCATGGTTTGCAAGATATCGAAGAGCGCTATCGTCGCAGATATGTAGACTTGATTACCAATGAAGAATCCAAAGAGACCTTCATCAAGCGTTCTCGTATTATTTCACTCATGAGAAGATATTTGGATGATCTTGGTTATTTGGAAGTGGAAACCCCAGTTCTTCAACCGGATCTTGGAGGAGCGAATGCAAGACCATTCATCACACATCACAATACTTTGGATATGCCGTTCTACTTGCGTATCGCAACCGAATTGCATCTGAAACGTTTAATTGTTGGAGGGTTTGATTGTGTTTACGAAATCGGTCGTTTGTTCCGAAATGAAGGTTTAGACCGTCTGCACAATCCAGAATTCACAACCATTGAGCTTTATCTAGCTTACTCTGATCTTCAAGGCATGATGGATTTATCAGAAAACTTGATTTCTCATCTAGCTATGGAACTTCGTGGTACGACAAAGATTCAATATGATGGAATCGAAATCAATCTGTCAAAAGGGTGGAGAAAAATCCACATGGTGGATTTGATCAAAGAAAAAACCGGAATCGATTTCTTCCAGGTCAATGATTTCGAAGAGGCAAAAAAACTTGCAAAGCAACACGACCTTCATGTGGAACCACATTTATATGGGGTAGGACATATCATCAATTTATTCTTTGAAGCATTCTGCGAAGAAGAACTCATACAACCCACATTCGTATATGGACATCCGATCGAAATCAGTCCTTTGACTAAAAAAGATCCAAAAGATCCTCGCTTTACACAACGGTTCGAACTCTTTATAAACAAACATGAATATGCAAATGCATATACTGAATTGAATGATCCAATCGATCAATTGGAACGTTTTGAAAACCAATTGAAAGAAAAGGAACTTGGAAATGAAGAGGCGAACGATCTCGATATGGACTTCGTAGAAGCGCTGGAATATGGAATGCCCCCAACCGGTGGTATCGGTATTGGCATCGACCGATTGGTGATGCTATTAACGGATTCCAAATCCATTCGGGATGTATTGTTATTCCCTCAAATGAAAACCAGAAAATAAAAAAATAACACCGTCTGCACTTGCATTCGGTGTTTTTATTTAACTATATTATTCTCTCGTAATATCGTCTTCGGTAGGTTCGCCAATGGTTTCGATTTCTTCGATTCGTTCCACCTCTTCGATATCCCCGATTTGTTTTGGTTCTTCTACAATATCTACTTCTTCTGGTTCTGTACTCGGTTCAGAAAAAACGAAATCTTCGACATTGCATGTTCCTTGGAATTGTTTCTTTGCTTGAATAGCGGTATGGTGTCCCTTTCCGTTGGCGATGCATTTTGCAAAACATTTGTCCATCTCTTCTACATTATCCACAGTACGATAGTATAACGCCATGCGATAATTATAAACCAATTTTGTAGAGATATATCCATCTTCTCTCGAGAAGTTTCGTTCGATCACTTCGCGATATGTTTCTGGATCTTCTTTCATATTCTTCATTGCGTTCAAGATTTCAATGTAACCCGTCGCGAAGCTTAAATACTTTTTGCTGACGCGATTTTTTACTTGATCCAAACGATCCAAAGCGATATTGAATGCTTCATCGTCGCCTTCCTCATATGCGGAATACGCCGTGAATGCGAAAATCAAAACATGGTACAAATGATTAACTTTCGCTAGGTTGATTTGGTTAAATGTGTTTACCGATTCACGATAACGCGCGTTGTAATAAAGCGCCATTCCTAAATAGATCATAAACATGGATTTGATGGATTGCGTCGGTGCGTTTTCAAAATTGTCTTCGACCATTTTGAGCGCGCCTTCTACATCCAAATCATAATCGACCATCATATTGAACCGTGTTGCGAACATTTGTAGTGGTCCAGTGATTTTATATCGGATAAAGAAATACCCCACCGATATAATGATTAATACCAAAATCCAGTTTTGATTGAATTGCCAAATGGAATTGGTCACGATCAAAGCAACCGAGATCGTCAGGTAGACCGCCATAAATGTAATATATTGTTTTCTATTCATATTAGATATCCTTTCCTACGACGTAGTCGTTTTCAATAAACAATTCGATTCCCAAGGTTTCTGCAATCTGAATAAATATATCGATGATACTTTGAAAATCCAAATTTGTCATATCAGCGATTTTATGAACTTCACTGTCCACATACAGATTTAGATTATCCGATATCTCACCTCTGTCCATCATGATTTCTTCCAAAAATTCAATCAGATTGTCCATCACAATTTTGTTATAGGAAATCTGATTTTCTTCCAGTTCGTATCGTAAATCTTCCATATAAAGAAGATAACCCACTACATTATCATATTCCAAAAAAGTGTGAAAATCGTTTTTGAATGCATTCTCCAAATAGAGTTTGCAGGTGTCTATCTGTGAGTGCAGATATTCCAATCCAACTTGAAAAATCTTCCAAATGTCATCATCCGATTCCAAATTATTATCATCGTATTCCTCTTTGATGTGATTTAGCACCTCATAGATAGGTGAGATCCGTGTATATAAAGAGGAGTCGTGATTTCTGAGATGCAAGATGAAATGCTGATTGTCTTTCAACCATTGATTATATTCCCTAATGATATCTTCCATATTAAAAACCTCTTCTATTATTATACAATATTTGCAAAAGAAAACCACATACAATATGTGGTTTTTTTGTATTTAGGCTTGGTTAACCGAACCGAACAGAGTCATCTTGTCTCTTACAGATTGTTTGATTGCTTCTGTTCCAGGTGCTAATAGTTTTCTAGGATCGAATCCTTTTCCAACTAGGTCTTTACCTTCTTCAATGTATTTTCTAGTCGCTTCTGCGAAGACCAATTGACATTCTGTATTCACATTGATTTTGGATACACCCATTGAAATCGCTTTTTTGATCATGTCTTCCGGAATACCAGTTCCGCCATGAAGAACAAGAGGGGTGTTTCCTGTGATATTATTCACTTCAGAAAGGACTTCGAAGTTGAGTCCTTGCCAGTTAGCAGGATATTTACCGTGAATGTTTCCAATACCTGCAGCCAAGAAGTCAACGCCTAGGTCGGCAATCATCTTGCATTCCAGTGGATCTGCAACTTCACCGCCACCGATGACACCATCTTCTTCTCCTCCGATTGCTCCAACTTCCGCTTCCAAAGACAGTCCAAGTTCTTTGATTTTGCTTACAAGCTCTTTTGTCTTAGCGATGTTTTCTTCAATTGGATAATGAGATCCATCGAACATAATGGAAGAAAATCCGGCTTCGATTGCTTTATAAGATCCTTCATAAGTTCCGTGATCCAAATGCAACGCAACCGGAACAGTGATACCCAATGAATCGATCATTGCTTTCACCATATCCGCTACAACTTTGAATCCTGTCATATATTTCGCAGCACCTTCGGAAACCCCAAGAATCACTGGAGAATTCAACTCTTGTGCTGTCAAGAGTATTGCTTTTGTCCATTCTAAGTTGTTGATATTGAATTGCCCGACTGCGTATCCGTTTTTGAACGCTTTGTCCAGCATTCCTTTTGCATTAACTAATGCCATTGTTATATCCTCCTAAAATATTTATTTCCTATATCATTATACATTTATCGGTGTAAAAAGTAAAGGATAATGGACTTCCCCTAATACCCTATATACAATCCTATAATCAAGAAGATAACTGCCATAGCCAAAGTGATTAATTGCAGTTTATACGTCCATCGGAACCATTTGTTATAACCCACATTTGCAATGCTCAAACTAATCAGTAAAACGGCGTTGGTAGGGAAGATGACATTGGTATATCCATCTCCAAATATAAATGCTAATATTGTCAGTTCTTTCGTGATACCTATCAAAGAAACTAGTGGAATGAGAATCGGCATTAACAGAAATGCTTTGGCCGAAGCCGAACCAATGAAAAATTCCAAAATAAGGATAATCAGATAGATTCCCAAGATACCAACGATTGCGGACTTATCCGCAAAGAAGGTTTCCAAAGCATGAAGAATGGTATCGATGATTTGTCCTTCCGTGATAATCCATTTCACTGACGACGCCAGCATAATCATAAGTATCGCCGGCAATACACTTAACATTCCTTTCCAAAATGCATGGCCAACTAGTTTCATCTTGTGAGTTACGAGCCATCCGGCAAGAAAGCCACCAATTAAGAAAGTTCCCGCCATCAACGGGATGGTTGGTATCGATATCTCAAATACCAATTCCAGCAACGATGACAAGATGATTACCGCAATCAAAATTGCGAATACTGTTGCGTAGGTTTTGAATATCTTATTTTCATTCTCAATAACCATTTCTGAATCGATCTTAAATTCATGAGATTTTTCTTGATCGATTTCATATGTCAAAGATTTGGTTGGATCTGTATCAATCTTCTTCGCATAACGAACCAAAAATGTTGATAAAAGAAAATACATGACTCCGAAGACAAGAAGACGATATAGTCCGCCATCTAAAATATTCGTCCCGGCAATCTCAGAAGCAACTCCTACAGAAAAAGGATTTGTAATCGCGCTGGCAAATCCGAATCCCGCAGCCAAAACTGTCATTCCGAGAGCTAACAAGGTATCAAATCCTAAGGATAATGATAATAATATGATAATTGGCAATAACGCTACCGATTCTTCAAAAATGCCAAAGAATGCACCGAAGGCCATGAAAATTAGAACCATGATACGAATCAAAACATATTTGCGATTTTGAAATCGTTCAATCATCTTGCGAATAATTGCTTTGATTCCGTTGGTATTTTCCATGACTTGGAAGAACCCACCTAAGACTAGTAAAAACACACAAATCATGATGATGGTTAGTCCATCGGAACTGGCAAATACCGCAAATGGTGCAATCAATAATTTATAGATTGGTAGATTGATATTTTCGGTGAAATGGAATGTATCCGCAATGATATTCCCTCCTGCATCTACATTATATGCACCTTGTGGTATCACATATGTCAAAATAAATACCGCTACCATAAGCGAGACCAAAATAATTACGACGCTGAAAAAACTCTTCTTGCTGATGTTGATTAGATTTCTATTTTCAAACATGTCTCCACCTCGAATTCTTCTTCAATAATATCATAAACTGCCTTCTTTTGTATTCTTCCGATAAAAAAAGCTCAATAATAATCGAGCTTTTTCTGATTGAATTTATTTAATTTGACTATTTTCCAGATACCATCATGGATTTCACTTTGACCGATGGACAAGTGATTCCATAATAAGTCATCTTTGCTTCGTCTCCAACCATGACGACATCTTTCAACATTTGCAAGAAATTACCCGCCACTGTGATCAATGCAACAGGAGAAACGATTTTGCCGTCTACTACATAATACCCGGCTGCCTGCAAGGAGAAATCTCCACTGACTGGATTCGCTCCAGCGTGAGCACCTTGAACATTGGTAATATAGATACCGTCTTTGACAGAGGCCATGATTTCTTCAAATGAAGAAGTTCCTGGTTCTACTTTTAGGTTAACGGAACGAATTCCTCCGCCGAATCCGTTACCAGTAGATTTCACACCGTCTTTTTTAGCAGTTACTAGATTGTGCAAATATGTCTTTAATGTTCCTTTTTCAACTAGATATTTAAATTTGGTTGCTACCCCTTCATCATCGAAAGAACGACTACTAGCGCTTTTCTTCATCAAAGGATCATCTACAATATTGATCAATTCAGATCCAACGGTTTCTCCTAATTTGCCTTTCAAAAGAGAGATTCCTTTTTGAACGGCTTGGGCTGAAAATACGTTTTGGAACGCAGAGAACAATGTTGCTAAACTAAGTCCTGAGAAAACGATCTCGTAATTATTGGACGGTACCGGTTCTGCCCCCAATGAATTCAACGCGTTAGATGTAATGGTTTCAACCAACTCATCTGTATTGTAATCATTGAAATCATTCGTAATCTTGACATCAAATCCAGTTCTTTGGTCTTTGTCATCGGCAACGATGACT
Organism: Bacilli bacterium; assembly: GCA_016935815.1. Lineage (GTDB taxonomy): Bacteria > Bacillota_I > Bacilli_A > Izemoplasmatales > Hujiaoplasmataceae > 4572-104. The sequence goes on from JAFGQH010000022.1 coordinate 12,464, forward strand.
TGACCAACAATATAACTTGCATTTGCTTTGTTATGTAATTTCAATCCCTTTGAGTTTTGTAAGAGAATCGAATTGATGGTTTCTGTATAGCTTGTTTCCACATTCTTGACTCGTTTATCATAATTGTGGAACTTACCATCCAATTCTTTTAGCATTTCAATTTTCTTTGTTACGTCGATCTGTGATAATTCTTCGTTATATAGTCCTTCTACTTCTTCATAATGCTCATCACCTTCGTAGATGATTGCATCATCCAAAGAGTCAATGACTTTTGCACTTGCAATAATTGTGTCGACGATTTCTTCAATCAGTTCATCTTCCATTACTTCAGTGCTATAGACTCCCATTTTGCCATTAAAGATCCCTTTAACTGTCAAGGAAGAATTATCAGCGATTTCATATTTGTCGACTTCGCCTTCAAAAATCTCGACACTCAAATTGGTTGAATTGGAAAGAAAGACTTGGATATCTTCGATTCCTTTTTCTTTCGCTACTTGGAACAATTTATCGATATTCAACATCTTAAGCACCTCTCTTTCCACCAACTGTGATTCCTGTGACTCTCAAAGTTGGTTGGCCGACATCGGCTGGAATGCTACCGGATGCAGATCCACACATTCCTCTTGCGCTATCAAGGTTGTTGGCGATCATATCTATTTTGTATAGAATATTACCACCGTTTCCGACTAAAGAAGCTCCTCTTACTGGTTCTGCGATTTTACCATCGCGAATCATGTATCCTTCCATAACGGCGAAGTTGAAATCACCATTACCAGGATTAACGGAACCTCCTCCGAGTTTTGCTGCAAACAATCCGTATTCGGTTGCTGCTATGATTTCATCAAAAGTGGATTCTCCATTATCGATGTAGGTATTGCTCATTCTTGATGTTGGTGCGAATTTGTAGTTTTGTCTTCTAGATGAACCTGTAGGTGCAGCGTTCATTCTTCTACCGTTAATTTTGTCAACCATATAAGATTTCAAAATACCTTTTTCAATCAAAACTCGACGTTGCTGAGGGTATCCCTCGTCATCGTAGTTTGCAGATCCCCAACGGTTTTCTAATGTCCCGTCATCAATCGCTGTCAAGATATCGGAAGCTACTTTGGTTCCCATTTTATTACAGAAAACAGAAGCGTTCTTAGCAACTGAAGTTGCTTCAAGTGGATGACCACAAGCTTCGTGGAAGATTACCCCGCCAAATCCGTTATGAATGACCACTGGCATTACACCGCTTGGACATTCTTCAGCATTCAACATGGTAACAGCAATGCGTCCGGCTTCCTTTCCGTATTCTTCGATGTCGATTTCATTGAAGAGGTATTCATACCCTTTTCCAGATCCAGGAGCGACTCCACCTGTTTGCATAACTCCATCTTTCGCTGCAACGGCACCTACTGTAATACGGACTCTATATCTTGTTTCCGTTACAAAACGTCCTTCTGAATTGGCAATCAACACGTTTTGCGTGTTGTCCAATAAATTGATGATGACCTGTTGAATGACTTCGTCATATTCTGATGCGGCTTTGTATGCCTTTTTCATGTAAGCAACTTTCTCTGTCAATGGAACATCTTGAGGTTTGATTTCTGCATTATGTCTAGGTCCAACTTCAAGTTCCATCAATGGTGTTCTCTTGGTTAATTTGTCATCATTGAATGATTTTGACAAATCTTCCGCTAACTTTAATAAATCTGCTGGGTTTTGACTATTGGTGTATCCATATACGGTTTGAAATTTTTTTGCAAGTCGAATCCCAACGCCAAACAATTTACTGCTATTAGCTTTTTCCAATCTACCTGATAGAGATTGAAGCAATGTAGAATCTGTTTCTTCCACAAAGACTTCAGCGAAATCTGCACCACGAGACAACCCGGCATCTAGCAGATCTTCAATCAGTTTTTTCTCTAATAACATTCTTTGCCTCCTTATTTTCTTTTACTTAATTTTAACACAAAATTGTTTATATTAAAAGGAAAAAAAGAGCGGCTTGCCAAGGCCGCTCGCTTTGTCTTTACAAATACAATTCTGAATATTTCTCTTTTAGGTATTTGATATAATATTTTGCATTGAATTCTTCACCAGTAACCTCTAGCAAAAGTTCTTTTGGAGTTTTACTGGAACCGAAGTTGTGAATCTTTTCTTTTAACCATTCATTGACTTTTTCCAATTGATTATTTTCAATCAGTTTCGGCAAATCCAAATCCTTTAACATTGCATAATAGATCTGTGCTGAATAAGCGGACCCAAGGGCGTATGTAGGAAAATATCCGAACATACCTCCGCTCCAATGAACATCCTGAAGAACCCCATCCGAATCGGTTTCCGGACGAATTCCGAGATATTCCTCCATCTTGTCATTCCACAGTTCAGGCAACTCATCGACTGACGCTTCACCAGACATCAACATACGTTCGATTTCATAACGCAGCATGATATGCATTGGATAGGTCAACTCATCCGCTTCCACGCGAACCAAAGAAGCTTCCACTCGATTGACTGCTTGATACATATCTTCCAGTTCGATCCCTTTGGATTGTTCTGGGAAGATCTCTTTAAATTTGCCAAGATTGGCTTTCCAAAATTCTAGACTTCTACCAATCGTATTTTCATAAAATCTGGATTGTGATTCATGGATACCCATGGAAGTTCCACCATGCAATAATGTGTTATCCCACTCTGTAGATATCTGTTGTTCGTAAGTTGCGTGTCCGAGTTCATGGATGGCTGCGAAAATACTTGAAAACACATAGTTTTCCAAATATCTCGTTGTGAACCTTACGTCCTCTGGAGACGTATTCCATGTGAATGGATGGACTGATTTTTTCATCAGCCCTCGGTTGCGATCAAATTGAATGACATCAATCAAATAATCGCAGAATTGTTCTTGTTTTTTGGAATCAAATGAATCATTGATAAACGAATCATATTTGTGGTTTGGATGCTTCAAAACCTCTCTTACGAATGGAACCAATTCATCTTTCAATTGGCCGAAAAATGCATCATATTCCTTGCTGGTCATGCCTTCTTCAAAATCGTCTAACATGGTATCGTATGGATCTTTTTCAGGAGCGTAGTACAACGCAAATTTCTTGTTGAATTCAATCAGTTGTTTCAAATTTCCTTTGAATGATTCGTAGTCGTTATTCTGTTTTGCGTCTTCCCATACTAGTTGAGATAATTGGCCAAGTTGCATATATTCGACATATTCATTCATGGGAATATTGATCACTTTGTCCAATGCTTTTTTGGCTTTTTTCACTTCTCTTTGAAGTTGATCATCCAAAGTGTCGATCTCGGAATACAGTTGATTGACAACATCTTGATATTCTTTTGCAGTTTGTAATGCAAATAATTCTTGCGAGAGCACACCCATGATTTCTGCTCTTCTCTTATGGGATTCTCTTGGAGCTTCCGTATTGGAATCCCAACCCAATAGACTGAAAACATATTCATAGGCCTGCATCTTATTGATCATTGTTCTAAATTGTTTTGCTAATTCCACTTCTATCACCTCGGGTTCATTATACTATATAGGGGGTTGTTTTTCTATTTTTTGATCCGGATTTCGATATCTCCGGATACAGTTTTCTTATGTTTGATCTCAATTGGTCGATTACTGTCAGTATTTTTGATTCTTATATCACCGGATACGGAAGTCAAAGACACTGTTTCAGGATAGAATTCTTCTCCTTTGATGTCTCCAGATACTGTCTTTAGAGTCATTTCCTTACAAGAAACTTGGTTCAAGACAATATCCCCACTTACGGTGTGTACATCCAAATTTTCTTTGATCTCGGAGTTATTCATATGGATATCACCACTAATCTGAGAAACCTTGAGTGATTTTGCTTTCAGCTGATTCAGATTCAAATCCCCATTGATCGTACTCAATTGAAATTCTTCCGTTTCGATATTGGTCAATTCTGAATCGCCATTAGTGGTGCCGAAATGGAATGACTTCGAAACGATGTCCGATAATTTGATATCGCCATTGACTTCTTTTAATTTAAAGTCACCAACCGCCAAATCTTTTGGGACAGTGATAATAAAATGACTTCCAGAGTCATTGCGGAACGTATTGCGTTTGAAAAATCCTTTCGGTTCTTCTATTAACAGAGTATTTCCTTTAAATTCGATTGTATAGTCTTCAAAGTCGCGTTTCCCTATATATTCGACTACAATCTTGTTTTCATCTGTGTGAAGCAACTCGATGTCGTCATTGATCAAATTAATGTTGACGTCATATCCTGCTTCAATGTTTGTAAATTCTTTTGTTTTCATGGTTTTTGTTTTTTCCCTTCCTTCATTCTTTTTTTCTGAGAATTGGGACAGTTCTTCCGCCACTTCCTTAGGATTGCCAAATTTCGATTCCAAATCGTCATCGCCAATCCCTTCGTTCAAAGCGGACTCAATCATTTCCCTGTGATCATCGAGAATGTCCTGAATCTCTTCCTCACTGAGATTATTTCTTCTCAGTTCTGCTTCTAAATCGTTCAAATACTTCTTCATTTGTTTTTCCTCCCTTGTTTAATATAACATATACCCCGCCAATGAATTGATCCCACTCATCACGCAAGGCTTGATAATATTCAAAGCCTTTTTTTGTGATTCGATAGTATTTTCGTGGCGCTCCTGAACTCGATTCTTTTAAATATGTGGTGAAATACCCATCCTTGGTCAAACGTCTTAAAATCGGATAGATTGTGTTCTCATTGACATTCAGATGTTCTGATAAACTGTTGATGATCATATAACCATAGGTGTCTTCTGGAATCAGTTCTTTCAAGACACATAATTCAATGATCCCACGTTTGAATTGAGAATTCATAGTATCCCTCCTTTGAACTCATTATAACACAGTACTGTGCGTTACACAATACTTAATTTTAAAAATAACATGCTTGATGGCATGTCATTCTAATTATAGTGTTTTTTCGATGAATTTTGAAAACAATGGATGTGGTTTATCAGGACGGCTCAAGAATTCGGGATGAAATTGGGTCGCTAAGAAAAACGGATGATCTTTCAACTCAATGATTTCACATAGATTTTGTTCCGGATTAATACCAGAAAAAACCATTCCGTTCTCTTCAAACAAGGCTTTGTACTTGTTATTGAACTCATAGCGATGTCTATGACGTTCTTGGATGCGATCTGTATTGTATGCAGCATGTGCAATAGAACCTTTTAAAAGATCACAGTTGTATAAGCCTAATCGCATGGTTCCGCCCATATCAATTCCTTCATATTGATCTTTAAGATAATCAATCACGTTATTTTCTGTTTTCGGTTCAAACTCTGTGGAATTAGCTTGGCCCAAGCCGCATTCATTGCGAGCAAACTCAATGACAGACAATTGCATTCCCAAACATAAACCAAAGAATGGTATTTTATGTTCCCTGGCGTATTTGATAGCGATGATTTTCCCTTCGATTCCTCTCGTCCCGAACCCTCCCGGAACCAAGATTCCATCATGGTTTTTTAATATTGATTGCACGTTCTCTTCTGTTACATTCCCGGAATTGATCCAATCGATATCAACATCAACAGAATGATGATATCCGGCATGCTTCAATGCTTCGCTAACGGATAAATAGGCATCGTGAAGACTGACGTATTTTCCGACCAAAGCGATTCTTACGGTTTTCTTGATATTGCGAATTCGATCCACCAATTGACTGAATACGGAAATATCGCTTTCATGTTCTGGTAATCCAAGATGCTTGACGACTAAATCATCGAGATGTTCTTTCTTTAGATTCAACATGACCTCATATAGAATTTCTACATCTTTACATTCGATGACTGCTTCTTTTTGCACGTCACAGAATAATGCAACCTTTTCACGGATGGCATTATTGATGGATTTCTGAGTTCGCAAGATAATGACATCGGGAATAATTCCAAGTGAGCGCAATTCCTTGACACTGTGTTGTGTTGGTTTGGTTTTCATCTCTCCGGTTGTTTCCAAATATGGAATCAATGTATTGTGAATATACATCGTATTGGTTGGACCTAAATCTCGCCTCATCTGACGGATTGCTTCTAGGAACGGCAATGATTCAATATCTCCTACTGTACCACCAACTTCTGTGATTAATACATCGCATCCTGTTTCTTCAGAAAGATGTATGAGTCTAGATTTGATTTCATTGGTCACATGTGGAATCACCTGGATTGTGGCACCGAGATAATCTCCTCGTCTTTCTTTTTCAATGACGGTTTGATATACCTTGCCAGCCGTTACAGATGAATTTCTAGATAAATTCTCATCGATGAATCGTTCATAATGTCCTAGGTCGAGGTCAGTTTCACCGCCATCGTCTGTAACGAAAACTTCTCCGTGTTGGTACGGAGACATTGTTCCTGGGTCAACGTTCAAATATGGATCAAATTTCACCATAAACACTTTCAATCCTTTGTTTTTCAGCAATCTACCTAACGATGCGGCCGCAATTCCTTTGCCAAGGCTAGATACAACTCCACCGGTTACGAAAATATATTTTGTCTGCTTCATGTTGTTCCTCCAAAAAAATAAAAAGGATTCTCCCGATTGGAGAACCCTTTTTTTAGTGAGCTCTTTAAGATTATATCAAATATTAAAATGATTTTCAATCACAACAGAGATTAATCGTCATACATTTCTTCATAATCGTCCATGTATTCGTTATACTCTTCGTCATCGAATTCTTCTTCCTCTTCTTCGAGTTCGTCGACTTCTTCTTCCTCTTCTTCTTTTTCGAAGTCATCTTCTTCTTCATCGTAGATCAGATCTTCTTCATCTTCGATGTAGTCTTCCTCTTCCTCTTCGAAATCATCATAATCGGATTCATCATCTTCGATATCATCTTCATCGAAGTCGTCTTCGTATTGATTTTCGTCTTCTTCGTCTTCCGTTTCTTCGTCGAAGTCTACGATTGAATACTCGTCGTCGTCTTTTTCGTCGTCGTAAAGAGTCAATTCTTCTTCATAATCTGGATATTCATCGTAATAAGCACCGTCTTTGTCCCACAAATCAATCGCTTGTCTACCTTTGATATCCCATTCGTCATCACCGACATAGATGAATTTGGCTGATGTAATGAAATCAGAGTAGATTTGTGAAATGTTCTCGGCTTTGTCTTCTTCGCTGATTTCCTTTTCTAAACAAATCCTGTCATAAAGCTCAATAAAGGTCATCGCTTTTTCTTCTTCTAGAAGAATTTGGTGAGCAAGTTCCATTATAGACATGTTTTTTCTATTTGTCATTATTACCATCCATTCTGTAAAATGCGCTAATGTCAATTGCATGATTAGAGTTCTTATTTTTGCTTTACATATTATATATTAAAGTCAAAAATAATACAAGTATATTTTTTTAAAACCTTTTTATAGTATCAATAGTATTGCTCATCGTGGGTAAAATCGTCTGTTAAAACGTTAATTGCCATATTATTGCAGTGATCTCCGATACGTTCCATGTTCGATAAAATATCTACATAGAATCCTGCTTCATTCTCTTCACAAGTCTTGTCATTGATACGATTAATGTGGTTCTTTCGGTATTTCTTTACCAAACGATCCAATTCGTCTTCTCTTGCATTAACCTCCAAAGCGATGGTTCGATCCATATTAATATAAGCAGTAATCGCTTCGTCTAGGTTAGTTCGCAAGAAATCAAATAGATGTTCCAATTCTTGTCTTGCTTTTTCATGGAACGGCAAGCGTTTCTCGTGTCTCATTTCAAAGAATTCCGAGAGGTTATTCAAATGATCTCCAATACGTTCAATATCGGTAATAGTATCAATATCTTTTGCGACTTGTTGGATTTGACGATCAACCAGATCCTGTGCCCCGATTTTAACGAGATAATTATGAATTTTATCATCCATGTTATCCAGTAATTCTTCACATTGGTTTGCCATTTCCAATTCTTTCATGTCTTTTGAGAATGCGTAATTATAAACAAATTCATACATTCCTCTTGCGACATTCCCCATATTGCCAATAGCAGTTCTAGTATTCTCCAATGCCAAATCCGGAGACTCTTTCACTAAGGTTTCCTCCAAGATAATCTCATCCGCAACGATTTCACCTTTGCTTGGGATGATTTTGCTGACAAGCCAAACCATCTGGCGAATAAAGAAGTACAAGATAAAGACGTTAATCAAGTTGAACCCAACATGGGCAAGAGATATCGTGAATCTGCTTGTTTCCCAATCGGCGATACCAATAACTTGCGCAAACCATTCAATTAACATTGTATATGGCCTCAGCAAGATGAAGAAGATTACCGTACCAATCGTATTAAACATCACATGGATCAAGGCTGCACGTTTTGCTTGAGATGACCCTCCGATAGATGCCATTACTGAAGTGACAGTCGTACCGATGTTATCTCCCAAAACAATTGCGATCGCTCCTATCAATGGAACTCCGCCGTTGTTATACAAGGTTTGCAAAATACCAATAGTTGCCGATGAGGACTGAATCACAGATGTGGTCGCTGCCCCGGTCAAGACACCCAGTATAGGGTGAGCCGCGACAGACTGAAGCAAACTGATATATCCCGGCAATGTACTCAGAACCTTTAAAGCGTCGCCCATCTTTTCCAATCCAAAAAATAACATACCAAAGCCCATTAAAGCTCGACCGTAGTTTTTAACTTTTTTGTTTTGTATAAAGAAAATTAGAACCGCCCCAACGAACATGATAGGAAGAGCATAATCTCCTATATGCAAAGAAATCAAGACAGATGTAAACGTGGTACCTATATTGGCACCAAAAATAACCCCTACCGCTTGTGGCAAAGTCATCAATCCGGCACGAACCAGACCTACAACCAATGCACTTGTCGCAGATGAAGATTGGATAATTGCGGTGATGAAGATACCGACAAATATTCCTTTTAAAGGTGTGTTCGTCGTTTTCTCCAAAATCATCTTGAGTTTGGATCCGGCAATTTTTTTGAGCGATTCGCTCATCAAATTAATTCCATAAAGGAAAATTCCTAATCCTCCTACGATTTCGAAAATGGTCAATTTCCAATCAATATCCAAAAATATGAACGGCATGATGATCTCCTTGATATCATAGACATGGTAAAACCGCTATTATTATATCAAATGAGAATAAAAATACAAGACTGAATTCTAATTCAAATTGCTTTTATACTCCTTGACAAGTATGTCTGCATCTAGGAGTAATTTCTCCACAGTATCCCAGTCGCCAAGATTGGCTCCACACGCTAGTTTATGCCCTCCGCCATTATACTTGTTTGCAAGTTTGTCAATTGCCGGTTTTCGACTTCTTAATCTGCCTCTGACGAAGTTGTTTTCATACTCTGCGAACAACATCCATACAGGGCAGTCTTCCAAAGTGGATAATTCATTTACCAGAGATGTAGCTTCTTCTAACGATACATCAAATTTCTCGATAATTTCTGGTTTCATTTTGATATATGCGACTCCGTTTGGTGTCTTCTCAAAATTCTGCAGGACATATCCTTGCAGTTTCATAAGTTTTTCCGATTTGATATCAAGTTTTCCAAGAATCTCTGTAAAATCAAGTCCATAATCCACCAAGAAAGCAACCGCTTTGAATGTGTCAGATGTTACGGAACGATATTTGAATCGTCCTGTATCTGTAACGATACCAGTATACAACGCCTTCGCAGCCGTCATATTAAATTTCAGCTTGCTTTGAAACTTCAGATAGAATTCTAGGATCAATTGTGCTGTCGCTGCGCGTGTAGTATCCACATATTGATAGTTACCAAAATCTTCAACTGGAATATGGTGGTCGATTTTAATTACATAATCAGCTAATGCAAATCGTTGATCCGCAACTCTAGATGCACTTGCAGTATCGATTACAATCGATAATGCGCCTTTGAAATACTCATCGGGAATGGTGTCCGGTGTTCCAATAAAACTGACATAGTCAGCGATCTCACCAACGACATAAACTTCTTTTTCCGGGAAAGATTCTTTGATGATTTCTTTGAGACCAAAACCAGCTCCGTAGCAATCTCCGTCTGGTCTAATGTGTTTATGAATGATGATTCGTTTGTACTCTTTGATTTTTTGTAAGATATGTTCCATTATTATTTCTCCTTTAGCAATTCGTTTAAGTCACTGATGACTTTATCTGTGTCGGACCATTGAGAAAGCGTACAACCGCAAGCATTCAAATGTCCGCCGCCTCCATATTTTTTTGCGACATCCAATACTGGAACGCCTCTTGATCTGATTTCACACCAGATATTTCCAGTATTCAAATCTTCTGTAAAATTCACCCAAATCGGTACTTCGGTAATCCCTGCCATTTGGTTTACCAGTCCACGGCTTACATAATTGGAGGTCAAACCATATTGATTGATAAACTCTTTGTCGTTTTTTACATAAGCAACATCATTATCGGTGTATTGTACCCTTTGGAAGAACAGAGTCTTGATTTCCTTGTTCTTCTTCGGTTCCAGATATATGGAGTTGTGAAGTTCTTGAATATTGATTCCAATACCTACCAATTTGGAAGCGATGTATAATGTCTTCTCAGTTGTACTGTTGTACATAAATCTTCCAGTATCACCAATGATTCCCAAATACAAAGCCCTGGCGGAATCATAGGTGATTGGAATTTCCCAATGAAGTAATAGATCCGCAACAATTTCAGCCGTTGACGATGCGTCCATCACTTGATATGCCAAATCGTAATCGATATCGGCGTCATTCCTATGATGATCAATCAAAATCAATTTATCATAATGTTCATAGGTTTTAGGATCCAACATTTGTGCGGCAACTGTATCTAAAATGATCAAAAGACTTTTTCTGGCAAATTCTTCGTCAACAATATCAAACTCTTGGAACAAGTTCAAAGGATTTGTATCTCCTATGACATAGAATTGCTTATCAGGGAAGAAATCCTTCAAAGCGTAATACAAACCAAACTGTGATCCGTATGCATC
>JAFGQH010000023.1 GCA_016935815.1 Bacilli bacterium
CTTAAAATCGATTTAGATTATGTCGTACCGAATTACAGAGATTTCAAGATTGGAAGGTACATCTTCACCAAACAAAAAGCCCTGTTTCTTGAAAGAGGATATAAGAAACTTATCGCTTGTGCCAGAAATTCGAAGCACAAGAAATATCTTCAAAGAATGGGCTTCGATCTGGACCCAACACAGTCAAATCCTGAAAATTCATCATGTTATCATCTCATGCTTGACCAATCGGAAGACCAGGTATTGGATGTAAACTAGCTCATCCAGAAAATGACAATTCATTGCTTGAGGCACTCCGTCGACTTGTGACAGCTTCTCCAACACTACCGGTCATCACCATTTGTATCTTCATTTCCCCAGATAACATGAGAATCGCTTCTGCCACTGTTTCCTATTCAATTTTTTTCTCGGGTTATCGATGTTGTTGCAAGTCGAACTGAATCTTCACCCATAGTCCTTGCCTAGATGTTATTGAGAGTCATAACCATTTTGAGCATGAAAATGATTAGATCGATAAACATAAATAAATCAGCTATATATAATTCGATCTCTTCTGGTTTGGATTGTTGACGCTTGATTTGATTTTTGTCCTACCGGGCAAAAAATAAACCTCTTCTTTGCGGAAGAGGTTTTTAAATGTAGACAGACCTAATTGGCTAATCAAATACCTTATCGAGCCGACTGTCACAGTTCATCGCATTATCCATTAGTCAATTGATTGAATACAAACAAATGCGCATTATCTATAGCCATTCCTGTGGCTTGTCTTTCTAGAGGCAAAACGTTTCGCCTCTTGGAAACAATCAAATACAATCTTTCAATTGTCTAGAAAGCCTAATCGCGTCGCCTCAGTCATTCCAGTTCGTTCTCGGTCCTCCGTTTTCCCAGCAATCGGCAGAAACAAGCGACCACTTCAGGATCGAACTGTGAACCGGAATTTTTCTGGATTTCCTCGATCGCGTCATTATGAGGAACAGGATCTCGATAGGAACGTACGTTCGTCATCGCATCATAAGCATCGGCGACGCTGATGATTCTTGACTCAAGGGGAATGTTATCTTGGCCGATCTGATTAGGATAACCGTTTCCATCCCAACGCTCATGATGACAGAGAATGATTTTGGCAATTTCCTTGTACTCGGGAATAGATGATAAGATCTTCCAGCCCAAATACGGATGTTTTACAATCTCCCGCCATTCTTCCTGATCCAGTCTAGTAGCTTTATTCAGGATTTTTGCTTCAACAAGGATCTTGCCAATATCATGAAGCAGACTGGCCGTGCGAAGCTGACTTAGTTTCTGTTCGTCAAAGTTCATTGCTTCTCCGACAAAAGTAGCTAACTTAGAGACCCGTTTCGAATGCAAAGATTCCCGTTCGCTTTTTTCGAACAAGAGCTTCATGATGATTTCAATATCACGAGTACGAATTTGGGAAATATCATAAGATTTGTGAACAAGCATGCGCTTTTCCGCCGTGGCAAACGTGTTATGCAAGGGCTCGCCTGGTGTCTGCATCGCATATCCGAAAACGAAGGAAAACAGATTGTTCTCCTCGTGAGCTTTGTCAAAATGCTTGACAATCGTGGCATACAAAGCTTCTGCAGCTTCGCTGCTGATGGCACGGCAGATAATCGTGAATTGACCTCCACCTCGAAAAATCATTCCTGTCTTTTCAACAACGAGACGCAACAGCTCCATCGCCTGTTTGATTATATAGTCGCCATAGGCGATTCCCAGTGATGCATTGATAACCATGAGTCCATTCATATCGCCGACAATAACCGCATCAAGCGAATCATCGATCGACTCTGATTTGCGATCGAGTTCACGACCAAGAAAACTCGAGTCAAAAGCTCCAGTTAGATGATCATGAAATGTCTCCGCCAGAATGTTCTGTTCCATGGCATTTTGAGCATGCACATCAAAAAGCGAGCCCAAAACCCGCGTCGGCTTTAGATTGGAGTACCAGATCATCATGTAATGCAAATACAATTGATACTCCCCTTGTCCATTGCGGATTCGAAACTCAAGTTTTCTCTCAACAAGTTCTGAGCTTGAACTTCTTGAAATGAGTTGGTCGAAGGTATAGCGATCTTCAGGATGGATCGTATTCAACCAATCACTCAATGTTAGGTGCTCCCCGCTACCATAGTTTAGAAACTTCTGGTATTCTGGCGAAAGCCAGACGTTTCCGCTATCAAAATCGATGTCCCAGAAACCGATATTCGCAGCTTTGATGGCAAGTTTCAACCTCGCTTGTTGATCCAGCAATAGCGCTTCATCCTTGCGCTTAAGCTGAACGGACATATTGCGCATCATCAGTAGTCGGAGCATCCTCACGGATAGTTCCGACTTCCTGACTGGAACTGCAATCAAATCGTCTACATAGCGCCATATTTCCTGAGTGTCAAAACGCACCATACTGTGTGTGGTCAGAAGAATGATTGGTAACACCAAGGGCTTTTCGGCTTCCTTGATGGCCACAATATCAAGTAAATGTTGTTTCAAAGTCACCGCATCGACAATAATGATATCAACATCGTTCTTTTCCGGCAATACCTCCAGCGAATAGACCAGATCATATTCATACCCTATCAAGTCCACAAGAAGTTTACGATTGGTTTCGTTGTGTAGTAAGACCAGAACCTTATTCATTGTTCTCGTTAACAAAAGTATGAATCAGAGTAGCCAATTCTTTCATCACCAACGGCTTGATCAAAACCCCTGAAGCGCCAAACTTCATACTTTCCTCGGTCAACGACGCCGTTTGTCTGGCAGACACGACCAACAACCGAATGTTCTTGCTTCGGATTCTTTCACAAAAACGCCAAATTGATTGATCATATCCCGTGATGTCGATCAATGCCAGTTGATAAGCCCCTTCTTTTATGGGTGGATTGTCTTCTGCTTCAACATCAGAGATACAATAAGGACGGTAATTCAGCCGACTCAGAAAATCGGCAAGAAGTTCAAGATTTCTCAAATTTTGGCCAACGCATAGAATCGAGAATCTGGTCTCAACTTCACCATTGACCGAATTATTCGCCATCAACACTGACAGGAACCCCCTTCAATATCCCGCGATACTCCTTCAACTCGGGACCGATTTCAATACCTTGAGAAGTGATGGAAATTTCTCTTATGCTTCTTTGGAATCCGCTAAGTCGCTTCTTCAAAACCCCTATCGTTTTGCGCAACTCGGAATTGATCTCTATATATCTTAGAAAAACGACATTGTCTGCCAAATGACTGAAATGATCATCCGTGATCCGAAAATCTCCAGTTATGAATTCGACCTCGTTAATGATCAGGATCGCTACACCCTGTGATTGCAGATGCTTGCATAATGCGTGGATCTTTGACTGAAGGTCATCTCCTCTCAGAGACAATTTATAACCAGATATGCTATCTATCATGACTATCCTTGCGTTCAGTTCATGGACATCAGTGTCCACCAGATACGCAAATTCATCGGATGAATACTGTAGAGGTTCAATTTTCTTCATGACTAGTAAACCATCATTGATCAAACTCCTCGCCTTGATTCCGATACTCTCGCAGCGACTAACGATCATTTCAACCTCTTCTTCAAAACTGTATACAAGACATTTTTCGCCCCTGGAAGCCGCAGTCTTCATTGTCTGCATGCCACAAGTGGTTTTCCCGACCCCGCTTGGACCAGTGAAGATGGTTATCGTTCCTCGCTCGATCCCGCCATGCAGCATCTGATCAAGTTTCTCGATTCCGGTTGAGATGCACTCGAAATCGATGTTCTTCAACTCGTTCTCAGGAACCACTCGTGGATACACGACAATCCCTTCTTTTTTGATCTTCATGTAATTCGGTCCGAACCGGAAATCCATCCCTCGAGCCTTCTCGACGCTGATTTGAAAACCTGAGACGGAATCTTTGATTGTGATAATCCCATCAGCCATGAACTGCAAATCTTCGTCAGGATTCGCTTCGCTAAACTCGGAAGTGAACATTACAGTGATACCATTTTCAACCAAATATTTTAAAAACGAAAGCACTTGTTTGCGAAACTGAAAGATGTCAGAAGAAAAATACCGGAATTGTGTGATTGGATCGATGAAGACCCGCTTGGGTTTGATTTGTCGCACAACAGACACTATCTTCTCAGTGAGTGGTTCTCGCTCGACATCAGCCGGACTGAAGATGTCATAAGTTTGAGACTTGACAAAGAAGTCCGAAGTCGGGCTGATGTCGAGGAAGTGGATTTTTTCGAGATCAAATCCTCTGCCTTCATTGTTGTCCTTGAGCGCTTGTTCTGATTCTTGTAATGAGATGAACAGCACTTGCTCCCCAATCAAGATCCCTGCGTTGAGAAAATGCAGACCCAAAGTGGTTTTTCCGGTGCCAGGCCCTCCATGGACAAGATATGTTCTTTGGGACAACAATCCTCCGTTGAGAGTCAGGTCCAATCCTTTTACTCCTGTCGATACTTTTGACATATCAATTTTCATTTTCGACACTCCTTCTGTGCATAAATGATGACTCAATAAGTGAATTATAGCACGCATATAAAGGCTTGTCAAAAGCACTCAAGAAAAATGTCACAACTCAACGTTCTCATGCGATCGTTCAGGTGCCGAATTGCTGATATAGGTTGGTATAATTCTTGCCAAACAGATGAATGCATACATCAATCCGACAACAGAAAAAAAGCGATAAATCGCTATTTAGGGAAGCTCTCAGAAGATGAACGTTTGAGGAAATCAAGATCCAATCTTGAAATCGCAAATGTGAGCGTGACCAGAATTAATGAAAATATCGCAACAAATATAAGAAACAGTAGTAAGTTATCTATTTGATTATTAAATGTTTGATACGTATTTATTCAATCCATTCACATCAAAATGTCTCTGGATAAGTCTTCGGTGATTAGGTTAACAAGAGATATCACAATTGAAGCAATATCCTTGAAACGATCGCAATCTGTCAGTTTCCCAATCATTTCAAATCAAGGCTATCATCTTGATGAGGTTCATTCCTTAGTCCAAACCATAACAAGAGGAATGATATGAGTGACAACACGCCCAGCATGATCCAGATGAAGACTTCGGAAGGATTTGTCCGCAATGATGCATAACCAAGTACAGTCATGTAAAAGACACCTTTGAGATTACCCAAAAAAGCTATTACATATCCCCACGGATTTTTCTTGAGTAAGAGGATTGAACCTAGAATGAAGAAAAGCACAACCATCGAAAAATCAATGGAATAGACAACGCTAGTGACATGACCGCTTGTTTCGATGATTGCTGGCAATTGGTCATTGAACACATAATTGAGCGATTGAACCACATAGATGATTGCTAAGCCTGAAGCGACAAACAACATCTGAGCAACGACGATCTTATACCGGAAACTAGCTTTAAGCGATTTTTCGACGTTCACAATTGGAAAACGCTTCAATCCAAGTAACAATGTACCGATCGATAAAGTATAAACAAACAAATACAAAAGATAAAAATCGTTAAATGCAGCTCCATAAACATAATATGCATAATTGTATATCATATACCACAATGCACTATACCAGACCAGAAGTGACTTTAATGTACGCTTTGTATACCACGAGATGATTGAAACAAGAAATATCGGCACAACGATAATCAATGTGATCAAATCATTGCTTTGCCAGATTATAGTTATAGTTTGTGAATCACGATAAAGATCTGCTAATAACAGACCACCTAAGCTTGACATCAGCGACAACACCAAAATGATAATCGATAGAACAAGAATGGATTTTGCTTGTTGATACATGATTTCCTCCAGATTTTTGTGAGCGAAGTTTGCATTTATGCCTTATGAATTGTTCAAAGACTTTGAAGCACAGGTCTTAAAGAAACGTGATTCTTCTTTCGATTTTCAGAAACGACTTCCAGTCGCGACAATAATCAAATCATATTTGATTCCAAATGTCAAGCATGCATAATAAGCGATCTTGCACTAGGAACGGACGTTCCACAATTACTGAACAGCGATACCGTAACTCATATGTATCGGTATATGCCATTCACACTTGGAATCAACTGTCGTTCTTCTTGGTTTTCGTAGCCATATACGAACCGATAGCCATCAATACTAGAGCAATATAGAAGTTGAATTCAGGTAACTCGAGAAAAATGACCAAAGACAAAATCGCACCCACGAATGGTGCAACAGCGTAAAAAGTACTGGTTTTGGCCGCTCCCAGTTCTCTTTGTGCGGTTACATAGAAGAAAATGCTAAGGCCATAAGCCACAAAGCCCAGCAGTAATGTCCACAAAATCGCTTCAAGATCAAATGTTGTTTGCTTTAATAAGAACGCAATAATCAAAGATACCGTGCCTGAACATATCCCCTTGATTACCACAACCATCAAAGGATCATTGAATGAAAGTCTTCGGGTGAGATTATTCTCCAACCCCCAAGCTATAGCCGCTAACACGACAAATATCGATCCGAAGGAAAATTTGAATGCGTTGACATCTTCAAATGACAATAAGAAGCTCGCTACAGTGACAAGGATGATGGCTATTCTCAATTTCTTTGGAATCGCTTCTTTAAATAAAAATGCAGCAAACAATGAAGTTGCCACAATTTCAAAATTGTTTAATAGAGCAACATTTTCCGGATGAGACGATTTCAATCCAACAAGCAAAAAAATTGGCGCAAGGACATCTAAAACAATCATGCCAATGATTGTTGGCAATTCCTTTTGCGTTAACGGTTCATAAGTTGGATTGCCTAATTTATTTCTTATGATCCAGACAAACCCCATACCTATACCAGCACCTAAGTATAACAATGCCGCGATAAATACCGGAGACAAGGTATCTAACAAGAGTTTTGCGACGGGTGTGCTAATCGCGTAAAGAATAGCTGCAAGTATTGCATACAAGATATATTTGTTAACTTTCATGTTGATGTCCTTCATCAATGTTGATACTCTTTCTGTTGGTATGTCGTTTTTCTAGGACAGCCTACAACCTCAAGTGCAATCAAGAATGGATCTCTATTAAATCAATGTAATTGTCTGTTATTTGACATCCCATCACAAAAAACTGATGATTTCATTAAACCTTTTTTTATATGATAAAAGAAAAATATTGATTTTTTATTGATGAAATTGAAAGTAACTCTTCGTCTTTATTAAGAGCAAATCCAACTATTTATCATATGTC
>JAFGQH010000024.1 GCA_016935815.1 Bacilli bacterium
CATTATTAGTATATTAAATTAAGCCGAAAGGAGTAAAGACTTAAATTGTAATTACTTAACTTAATACAATTTAAATCTTACATGATATCATGAAAATTACAGTCGGGAAAGACGTATATCATTTTGATTCCTATGTACGTCTAGAAGACCTATCAAAAAACTATGAGGGTGTGTTTTACGCCGCCCTTGTCAATAATCGACTCCGAGAATTGACCTATCGAGTGTCCTATGATGCCACTGTGGAATTCCTGGATTATTCCTTCTATGACTCGACGAGAATCTATGCGACAAGCATGCGTTATCTCGTCTGCATGGCGTTCCGCAGAGTCTATCCGGACATGCAGATCAAGTTCTCAAACTCCATTGCGATGGGGATTTATGGTCGTGGAATCAAACGCGACATTTCCAAAGATATGTTACGGGAAGTCGTCAAAGAAATGATTCGGATTATCGAAAACGATTATCCGATCACAAGAAGACAGTTGTCCATCAAGGAAGCCGTCTATTATTATCAGAAGATGGGATTCAAGGACAAAGTCAGTACTTTGAAATATCGTACCGAACGAGTCAATGTCTATGAATGTTACGGCTATCGTAACTATATGTATGGATATATGGTTCCATCCACGCGTTATTTGAAAGAATTTGAAATGCATCACTTGGAAAATGGATTCTTAATCCAATATCCAAGAAGAGAGGAAAAAGGTGAGATTCCCGAATTTGCGGATTCACCGAAATTCTTCGATATCTTGCAAGAAGCCGAAAGCTTCGCAGCTGACCACAACGCTGACATGATCTACAAGATCAATGAACTGGTGGAAAACGGGGGAGCGGAAGAGTTCGTCTATCAATGCGAAGAACGACATAACAATCAACTTCAGAGATTGGCAGAAGACATCATCAGCCGCAAGAACATCCGTTTGATTGCGATTGCCGGACCTTCGAGTTCCGGTAAGACAACTTTCTCCAAACGTTTGGGAATCACGCTAAACGATTTGGGAGCCCATCCGATCAGCATATCGATCGACAACTATTACTTGCATCCGGACAAAGCTCCATTGGACGAATTTGGAAAACCGGATTTGGAACATATCGAATCCTTGGACATCGAATTGTTCAATCAAAACATCTTGGATTTGATCAACGGGAAAGAAGTCAGACTTCCTGTCTTTGATTTCACGTCCAAAGAAAGAATCTTCCAAGACCCAATCCAAATCGCCAACGATACTCCAATTATCATTGAGGGTATCCATGCCTTGAATGATCAATTATCCGAAATGATACCGAAAGAAAAGAAATATAAGATCTATATCTCTCCTTTCGCGCAAATCAACATCGACAATAATACGCCGATCAATTTGACGGATTTGAGGTTGTTGAGAAGAATCGTTCGCGATTTGCAGTTCCGCAATACTTCAGCGGAAAGGACATTGGCGATGTGGCCTTCTGTCAGACGCGGAGAATACAAGTGGATCTATCCTCATCTGGAAAATTCTGATTTCATTTTCAATTCCGAGCTCACATATGAATTTTCTGTATTGAAGCGCTATGCAAAAAATGCTTTGGAACAAATCCAATCGGAAAGCGAATATTTCGTAACTGCCAACAGACTATTGAAATTCATCAAATATTTCGACGAGATCGATTCCGATTACGTCCCTCATAATTCTTTACTTCGAGAGTTTATCGGAGGTAGTATTTTCGAGCACTGATTCAGTGCTCTTTTTTATTGGAAAAGGGCTTGTTGTAAAGGAATAGTTATTTTGATATAATGGTACTGGTGATGTTATGGCAAAGCAGAATTATATCCCGTTCGGACTCGATCTAGAAACGGTTAACGAGCAGTACGCACAAGGAAAATACAATCAAAAGCGCGAGAGCAACATTCGTACGAACTGGCAGATCATCAGTGGCAATGTGTTCACCTATTTCAACATGATCTTGTCTTTGATCGAAATCCTGTTGATTATGATTCAAAGTTACACCAATCTATGGTTCATGGTGGTAGCCTTGATCAATACCAGCATTGCTATCGTACAGGAGTTCCGTGCCAGAGCGATGATCCAATCTCTGTCCTTGATAACCGAGAACACGATCATGGTGGTTCGCCAAGGGTTGTTTGTGGAAGTCGCTGTCGATAAAGTCGTTCTAGGGGACTTGATCAGTTATTCTGCCGGAAAGCAAGTGGTCACCGATGGAAATATCGAATTCGGTGAATTGACGGTCAACGAATCCAATATCACCGGAGAATCCAAGTCGATTGTGAAAACGGCTGGAGATTCTTTGTATTCTGGAAGCTTTGTGATTTCCGGAAAAGCCTTTGTCAAAGTAAGTGCAGTCGGAAAAGACAATTATATTGATACTCTGCAACGACAGGCTAAAACCTTATCTAAACCTCAATCCGTGATTGTCAATACCTTGGGCTCTATTTTAAAGGTCATCGGTATCATCATCATTCCACTTGGATTGATGACGTTTTTCAATGTCTACCAGAAATCCGGATATGATTATTTACCGGATTTTATCGCCGATCCTGCAAGTTTCGAACTCGGAGTCAGGAAGATGGCAGGGTCCATGGTCGCTATGGTTCCATCCGGACTTGTGTTATTGACAACAGGTACGTTTGCCGTATCTGTGGTCAAATTGGCACGTAAGAAGACTTTGGTTCAGGAACTGTATTCCATTGAGACCTTAGCTAGAGTTGATACTCTATGTCTCGATAAAACAGGAACGATCACCGATGGAACGATGTCAGTTCAAGGATTTGAGATTCAATCCGGTTTTTCAGATAAAGAGTATCAAGAAGAAGATATCTATAATCTCATTGCCAGCATGAATCATGCGTTGGAAGATAACAATCAGACAGCTAAGGCTTTGAAGGCGTTTTTCGGAGAAACGGTGACTCATACAGCGAAGAAAACCGTACCGTTCCAATCCAAAAATAAGTACTCTTTAGTTTCTTTTAAGGAAGGAACATACGCAATCGGTGCACCGGAAATCATCTACCGCGGCCAATATTCGGCCATAAAACCAGCAGTGTCCGAACATGCGAAAGAAGGAAAACGGGTATTGTTACTGGCTGAGGTCGATGGCATTCGAAACGATAAGTTTACAGGTAAAGCAAGAGCGGTCGCATTGATTTTGATCAATGATACGGTGCGTGAGAGCGCAAGCAAAACGATTCGTGATTTTACCGATCAAGGTGTTACCGTCAAAGTCATTTCTGGTGATAATGCTTTGACCGTATCGGAAGTTGCCAGAAGAGCAGGTGTTCCGAATGCAGATAAATACATCTCGATGGATACGATCAAAAACAAAAACCTGGCTGATATCGCTAGAGAATATACAATCTTCGGACGGGTAACACCAGAACAGAAGAAAGCTTTGATTGAAGAGATTCAAAAAGAAGATCATAAAGTCTGTATGATCGGAGACGGAGTCAACGATATCTTGGCGTTGAAACAAGCCAATGTATCGGTGTCAATGGCAAGTGGAACCGATGCAACAAGAAACATCAGTCATATGGTCTTGATGGACAATGATTTTGAAACCTTACCAAGTGTTGTAAGAGAAGGACGACAAATCGTTTGCAATTTGGAAAAAGTGTCCGTGCTGTATTTGACAAAGACTTTGTATACGATCCTATTGACATTCATCTTGTTGATGACTTCAAGGATCTATCCGTTCGAGCCGATTCAGATGTTTGTCATCGAAACCTTCATCGTTGGTATTCCTACATTGGTTTTGGCTTTGGAACCGAACAACCGCATGTTCAAAGGGAAATTCTTCCTCAATATCATGAAGAATGTCGTACCAGGCGCTTTGTTCATCATCGCCAATCTATTGGCGGTTTATCTGTTCTCTGATGCGTTTTATGGGCTCGTGGATGCAGAGATATCAACAATCGGTATCATCGCCGCTACCTTTGCATATTGGCTGATTTTGGTCAATGCATCAAAGCCGTTCAACAAGATGCGTTTGATCATGGTCATATTTGCATTTTTATCGGCAGGAATTGCCTTTACGTTCTTCCGAGGATTGTTCCAAATCACGACTTTGTCGCTCCCTGCAGTTCTTTACATGATGTTACTGATGGAGACGACTTACATTGGAATGAAATTCTATCATAATAGATTCTCATAATATATTTCGAATGGTGGTAAAAACCATAATTATTTGATATAATCTACTCATGGAGGTGCCTTATGATCAATATATTACATGTTAGTGCAGAATGTTCACCTTTTGTCAAGATTGGTGGACTAGCCGACGTAGTAGGATCTTTACCTAGCGAATTGAAACGTCTGAGGGGATCTGATGTCAGAGTGATTCTGCCTTATTATAAAGCCATCCCGAAACAATATCGGGATAAAACCGAAGATGTCATCAATTTCAACATCCAATTCAATTCCGAAAAGGATGTTTATGTTGGCGTCAAACAGCTGAAAAAAGGAAATATCCTGTATTACTTCATCGACAATGAATTTTATTTCGGTTCTCGAGAGAATGTTTACAGTTATGGAGATGAAGGCACGAGATTCGCGTTCTTTCAAGTCGCCGTGCTAGAAGCATTGCCTAGACTTGGATTCGATCCGGACATTATCCATGTCCATGATTGGCATACCGGTATGGTTCCGATGCTGATGAAAGCAAGATTCCCGAATCTTCATGCGAAGACCATCCTTACCATTCATAATCTTGCCTATCAAGGCATCTTCCCTTTGGAAGATTACAAATTGTTCGATATCAAATATGATCCAAAAATGGAGTTTGAAGGGTTTTTGAATTTCTTAAAATGCGGAATCGCCCAAGCCGATATGGTGACGACGGTATCACCGAAATATGCAGAAGAGATATTGACGGATTACTTCGGATATGGAATGCAAAACCTTTTGCGTTCCAGAGGAACTCATCTTCAAGGGATACTGAATGGCATCGACTATAGCGAATTCAGTCCTCAAACGGATCGGTTGATCAAACATAACTATGATATCGAAACCGCTGAAGAGGGAAAATTAGCAAATAAGATAGCTTTGTTCAAACAACTTGGTGTGGACTTCTCTAGTGACAAACCTGTGATTGGATTAATCTCGCGTTTGGTGAGTCAAAAGGGAATCGACCTGATCAAACGCGTATTCGACGAGATGCTTGGTATTGATGATTTTTATTTTATTGTACTAGGCTCCGGGGAAGAACAATACGAAACCTATTTTAGAGGGTTAGAAGAACGGTATCCGAACAAAGTGAAAGCCACGATCGGGTATTCAAACAAGCTCGCGCATATGATTTATGCCGGAGTGGATATGTTTTTGATGCCTTCAAAATTCGAACCTTGCGGTTTGGGACAAATCATAGCTCTTAAATACGGAACCATTCCAATCGTTAGAGAAACAGGTGGTTTGGTGGATACGGTCCAACCGTACAATGAATATGATAAATTAGGTAACGGATTCAGTTTTACGAATTTCAATGCGCATGACATGATGCATGTCATCCGCTATGCAATGCATATTTTCTATCACAATCCGAAATCCTGGAACATTATCGTCAAACATGCGATGGAATCCGATTATTCTTGGACGCAATCAGCAAAGGAATATCGAAAACTGTATAAGCAATTAATGAAGTAGGTGAATCATGGCCAAAGCATCCTTTCAAAAACGAGAAAATGTAGAACTCACGAAATCTTTTTTAAGTCAACGACTACCTAGTTTAGGGCTTACCATGGAGCTCATTAATCAAGCAGCTCATAAGATTGATGACAAATCAGTCTATCTCTTTGTCTATGAGAAATTCTATTGGAGAAGTTCCAATCGCACTTCTTTGACGATTATGATCACTGGTGATATCGATGAATCCTATGTGGATGTCATCTCCAGCGGCGGTGGCCAGGGAGTCCTCTTCAAGTTTTCCTGGGGAGCAGAGAAAAGTTTTGTGAATCAGGTTCGAAATCTATTGATAAATCACGGTTTTACAGAAGTCTAATGATGATAAAGGAGTGTTTGTATGAAAATTCTAGCTTTGATTTTAGCTGGTGGTAGAGGATCGCGTCTTGATATTCTGTCTGAAAACAGAGTCAAACCATCCGTACCATTTGCCGGCAAGTACCGCATCATCGATTTTACTCTATCCAATTGTGCCAATTCCTATATCTATGATATTGCGATATTGACCCAATATCTGCCGTTCTCATTAAATGACCATATCGGTTCCGGGAAACCTTGGGATCTCGATAGACGCGACACGAAGGTCACTTTGTTACAACCGCATGAAGCGTGGTATGAAGGAACAGCGGATGCTGTAAGAAAGAACATCCACTATATCGAACAAGTCAATCCGGATCTTGTCTTGATTCTTTCAGGAGATCATATCTACAAGATGGATTATCGCAAGATGATCAAGCAGCATATCGAAAAGAACGCTGTCTTGACAGTCGGTTGCAATGTCATCGAACCGGAAGAAGCTTTCCGTTTTGGAATGATGGCGACAGATGACCAATTGCGTGTCACGGATTTCGTGGAAAAACCGAAACAGACAGATCTGACTTTGGCTTCCATGGGTATCTATGTCTTCAATCGCGATGTTTTGATGGATTGGTTAAAAAACAATGATGATATCGAAGATTTGGATTTTGGAAAACATATCATTCCGGGAATGATCAAAGACAATCCTGTGTATGCGTATAAATTCTTTGGCTATTGGAAAGACGTCGGAACCTATGATTCCTATTTGGAAACCAATTTGGGTTTGATTGAAACAGTCGATAAGATTCAATTGGACATGTATGATAAGAAATGGAAGATCTATACTCGTTCCGAAGAGCTTCCAGCAGTGAAAATCGGCTCGAAAGCAACGATTCGACAAGCATTATTATCAAATGGTTCGATTGTCGCTGGACATGTGGAACGCTCGGTATTAAGCCCTGGTGTAGTCGTTCATCCACTCGCGAAAGTCACAAATTCCATTCTTTTGAATGATGTCGTTATCAAAGCGGGAGCAGTGATAGATCACTGTATCATCGACAAACACACCGTGATCGAAAACAATGCCATGATCGGCTTTGGAGATGACTTTACACCGAACGAAGAACGTCCGGATCTACTTTCCAACGGAATTACGGTTCTTGGGAAATCGATCGTTGTTCCGAAAAACATGGTGATCGGTAGAAACTGTCGTATCTTCAATAGTGCGGATCTTAGCAAGGTAAAAAACAATACGATCTATTCTGGAACAACCTTGAAATAAAACAAAAACGGGTTATTCACCCGTTTTTTTTCCGAAATGGTGCTCCTACCTAGAATCGAACTAGAATTTCAGCATTACCATTGCTGCGTTTTGCCACTAAACTATAGGAGCGCTGCAGAAAATATTATATGAGAAACGAATGAAAAAAGCAAGAGCCAATTTATCAATTACTACTTATTATTTTCGATTATTGCAAATTACCAACAATTATGATACAATTAATCCTAGGAGGGATGCGTATGCTAGTCATCAAAAATGTATCGAAAACATACAACAACAAAACAAAAGCTTGTGACAGAATCAATCTAACGATTGAACCCGGAGATATCTATGGATTTATCGGCCATAACGGTGCCGGAAAAACGACACTGTTGAAATCGATTTCGGGGATTATCAACTTTGAAGAAGGAGATATCACGATTTTTGGTCATTCGATCAAAACCGATGCGATGGAAGCGAAACGTCTAATCGCCTATATTCCGGACAATCCAGACATCTATGAGTCTTTGACCGGTATGCAATATCTTGATTTCATCTGCGATGTCTTCGAGATTCCTTTGGAAGAAAGAGTTCCACTGATCGACAAATATGCCGAGATGTTTGAAATTAAGGACGTATTGTCCAATCCGATCTCTTCTTATTCGCATGGGATGAAACAGAAAATTGTCATCATGAGCGCTTTGGTTCATCAGCCGAAAGCGTTGTTGCTGGATGAGCCGTTCGTCGGTTTGGATCCGAAAGCAAGTTTTCTACTGAAAGAAGTATTCAAAGACATGGTCGATAAGGGTTCATTGATTTTTTTCTCGACCCATGTATTGGAAGTTGCCGAGAAACTCTGCAATAAAGTCGCCATCATCAAGAATGGTAAAATCGTGTCGAACGGACGGACTGAGGATGTCATCAAAGATGAATCGCTAGAACAAATCTTTATGGAGTTGTCGAACGAATCATGATGTTTAAAAAACTGTTGTCCGTATTCTTCAAAGAGAATTTCGGATTTTCCCGAATCCTTGGCTTTAATGCGAAGAAACAAAAAGGAAAAGCAATTGCCATAGGAGTTTTGCTCGTCTATGGACTAGGTGCTTTTCTGTTCACCTTCGGGTATTTGTTCTTCGATTTGGGTAAGATTCTGAATCAAGTTGGAGTACTGGACATTCTCTTGATTTATGGTTTCATCTATGCGACCGTTTTGTCCGTAATGTTCGTTCTGTTCCGTGCCAACGGATATCTATTCAATTATAAAGACTATCAGATTTTACAACCGCTGCCGATTCCAAGTCGAACGGTGATTTCTGCGAAAATCGTAGTAATGATGGTCTTCATCTATTTGTCGGTCTTCATCTTTATCGCACCGATTGCATTTTCGTATTTCTACCATGGTGGATTTAATGTTTTGGGATTGTTGTTCTTCCTTATTGGTACCTTGACGATTCCGATCATCCCTTTGGTTGTCTTCTCCTTTGTATCCCTGCTGATAGCGAGACTCACAGCGAAAATGAGACATACCAATATCATCAATATCGTTTTGTTATTCGTGGTCTTTTTGGGAATCATGTATGGATCATTCAGCTTGAATTTTGGAGATAACTTGAATCCATTGTTGAACCAACAGGATTTCATGGATGCTTTGGGGTCCATATATCCGCCGATCACTTGGTTTGTCGGCGCTGTCAACAGTCATAACGTCTTGGATCTGTTGTTTTTGCTAGCTAGTAATGCAGCTGTTCTAGTCATCTTCGTCTATGCCATTCAAAAATTGGTCACTTCGACCAACCAAAGGGCGATGTCGAAAGTCACAAGAAAGAACAACAAAGCCGCTGTCGCAAAACAGCGTTCGATCATTGGGAGCATTGCCGCAAAAGAGACGAAAACATTCTTCAATACGACGATTTATGCCTTGAATATAGGGTTTGGTCCGGTCATCATGATCATTTTGGGTGTGGCAAGTATTTTCTATGCCGACAACATCCAAAACTATTTCGCAACGGAAATGGGCTTGAACTTCGGTATGGAGATCATCATTCTGATTTTGCTTGGATTCTCCTTGTCGATGGTTTATTCCACTGCGGTTTCACTTTCTTTGGAAGGTAAACAGTTCTGGATTTTAAGGTCATTGCCGATCAAACCGAAGACAGTCATGTATGGCAAGATGTTGTTCAATATCTATTTGGGATTGCCGGCAGCCGTCATCACGACGTTGATGTTCTCGTATGCGATCAAATTGTCTTTCTTGACGACGATGATGATTTTGTTGTTTGTTGTCAGTCTTTCCTTGATGGTAACCGTGTTTGGTGCAATCATCAATTTGTATGTACCAAAATTCGAATTCCGCAACCCGACAGAAGTGGTGAAACAAAGTGCCGGAGCAATGTTTGCGTTGTTCGGATCATGGATTATTTTGGTGGTCGATGGATTGATTTTCTATTTTGTCACCAAAACAATGTCCAATGATGTCGGCATTCTTTTGATGAGTTTATTGAACTTGTTGTTGTTTGCAGGAATGGTTGTCTTCATCGAGAAGAAGACCGAAAGCCTTTTCAATAAATTTGAGGTGTAAATCACCTCTTTTTTATAGTTGTTTTTATTTGTAAAATTTGTTTATTATGATATAATCTTATTGGTTATATATCTATTATATCTTAGAAAGGAAATTAATATGGCTAAGTATGTTTATTTATTCAAAGAGGCAAACGCAACCATGCGTAACCTTCTTGGTGGCAAGGGTGCCAACCTTGCTGAAATGACGAATCTTGGTATGCCTGTTCCGCAAGGTTTTACTGTATCAACTGAAGCTTGTACACAGTATTACACAGACGGAAGACGCATCAATGATGATATCGTCGCACAAATTTACGATGCATTGCATAAGACAGAAAAAATCGTCGGCAAGACTTTCGGAGACAACGAAAATCCATTCTTGGTTTCAGTACGTTCCGGTGCCAGAGCTTCGATGCCTGGTATGATGGATACGATCTTGAATCTTGGTTTGAACGACGACGCAGTTCTTGGTTTGGCAAAACAAACCAACAACCCTCGTTTCGCTTATGACTCTTATCGCCGTTTCATCACGATGTTCAGTGATGTCGTAATGGAAATCTCTAAGAGCAATTTTGAAGCGATCTTCGACAAGAAGAAAGAAGAAAAAGGGATCGAACTCGATACGGAATTGACTGCAGAAGATCTGAAGGATATCGTGGAAGGATTCAAGGCAAGATACCTTGAACTCAAAGGCGAACCATTCCCTCAAGATCCGAAGGTTCAATTGATCGAATCGATCAAAGCAGTATTCCGTTCATGGGACAACCCGAGAGCGAACTACTACAGACGCATGAACAACATCCCTTACGAATGGGGAACAGCTGTCAATGTTCAAGCGATGGTCTTCGGTAACATGGGAGACGATTCCGGTACTGGTGTTGCCTTCACACGTGACCCATCCACTGGAGAAAACAAATTCTATGGAGAATATCTGTTCAACGCTCAAGGTGAAGATGTTGTAGCCGGTATTCGTACACCAAAACCAATCTCCGAATTGGAAAAAGACAATCCAGCAATTTACAAACAATTCCGTGAAATCAGTGCTACACTGGAAAATCACTACAAAGATATGCAAGATATGGAGTTCACCATTGAAAAGGGCAAACTCTACATGTTGCAAACCAGAAATGGAAAACGTACTGCTCAAGCAGCTCTCAAGATCGCAATCGATCTTGTCAAAGAAGGCTTGTTGACAGAACAAGAAGCATTGTTGAAAGTGGATCCAAAACAACTTGATGCATTGCTTCACCCGACATTCGAACCGAAATCCTTAGCAAGCGCAGAAGTGATCGCAAAAGGATTGAATGCAAGCCCTGGTGCGGCTACGGGTAGAGCAGTCTTCACTGCTGAACGTGCTGCAGAACTTGCAAAAGACGGTAAACCAGTCATTTTGGTCAGAACCGAAACCAGCCCAGAAGATATCGAAGGTATGGCAGTCGCATCCGGTGTTCTTACAAGCCGTGGTGGTATGACAAGTCATGCGGCCGTTGTCGCAAGAGGTATGGGTACTTGCTGTGTCGCAGGTGCTGGAACTGTCAAAGTCAATGAAGACGAAAAATTCTTCGAAGTTGGCGGTAAGAAGTACAAAGAAGGAGATTACATCTCTTTGGACGGAACTACCGGTTACATCTACGGAGAAGAAGTCAAGACTCAAGACGCAACTGTCAGTGGTGATTTCGCTACTTTGATGGCTTGGGCAGACAAATACAGAGCATTGAAAGTCAGAACCAATGCGGACAATCCAAGAGATGCAAAAACCGCTTATGACTTCGGTGCTGAAGGTATCGGTTTGTGCCGTACCGAACATATGTTCTTTGAAGGAGAACGTATCAAAGCAATGCGCGAAATGATCGTATCCAATACTTTGGAAGAACGTGAAAAAGCCTTGGCTAAATTATTGCCAATGCAACGTCAAGACTTCATTGGTTTGTATGAAGAGATGCATGGTTTCCCTGTAACCATCCGTTACTTGGACCCACCTCTACATGAATTCTTGCCTCATGAAGACGAAGATATCGCAGAACTTGCAAAAGATATGGGATTGACTTTCGAAGAGTTGAAGAACACCGTAGAATCGCTTCATGAAACCAACCCGATGTTGGGTCACCGTGGTGTTCGTTTGTCTCTGACATATCCTGAAATCGCAGTAATGCAAACGACTGCAGTCATCGAAGCTGCGATCGAAGTCAATAAAAAAGGTGGAAAAGTGGTTCCTGAAATCATGATTCCACTCGTAGGCGAACTCAAAGAGTTGAAATACTTGAAAGACATCGTTGTTAAGACAGCCGATGAAATCATCGCCAAAGCAGGAGTCGAATTGGAATATTCTGTTGGTACGATGATCGAAATCCCTCGCGCTGCCATCTTGGCAGAAGAAATTGCGACAGAAGCTGAATTCTTCAGTTTCGGTACCAATGACTTGACGCAGATGACATTCGGTTTCTCAAGAGACGACGCTGGAAAATTCCTTGGCGATTATTACGACAAGAAGATCTTCGAAAACGATCCATTCGCTCATGTCGACACCAAAGGTGTTGGAAAATTGATGCAATGGGCAGTCGAAGGTGGAAGAAAAACTCGCAAAGACATGAAGATGGGTATTTGTGGGGAGCATGGTGGAGATCCGGATTCCGTAGACTTCTGCCACAACATTGGCTTGTCCTATGTTTCCTGCTCACCATTCCGTGTACCGATCGCACGTCTAGCAGCTGCACACGCCAATATTAAGAATCCTAGAAAATAATCACAAAGAGCCTGTTTTACAGGCTCTTTTTTGTATCTGTTTTCTGTAAAAACCCTAATGTAACTGAATGTAAATTTTTTATTGTTTTATTTCGGCGTTTCGGTTGACACTGTTTTTCATATTATATATAATGGGGTTGTACTTAGTCGGTTGGAAATCACTCATACGCGCTGCACAATAATCAAAAGGGATTCGAGGTCAAGTCCGTGTTGAACGCCTTCTTTCCAAGGAGGAATCCTAACGAGTTGACAAGAGATGCCCACGTAGAAGGTAGATGTAGTCTGCCAGAGTGATTTCCAACTGATTAAGTACCCTTTTTATGAGGTGAGTTCATGTTGCGAATTGTTGGGGGAGAGTTCCGTTCCCGTAGAATCAAAGAAGTTGCGTCCGACCAGGTTCGTCCTACGACGGATCGCAACAAAGAAGCCGTCTTCAATATTTTGGGACAGTTTTTTAATGGCGGACGTTGCTTGGATTTGTTTGCAGGGAGTGGATCCTTAGGATTGGAAGCGATCAGTCGGGGATTCTCCCATGTTGATTTTGTCGATTCCTTTGCACCATCAATCCAGACAATCAAAGAAAACATCCTGACTTTGCAAGTAGAAACGCAAACATCCGTGAGAAAAGACGACTGTCTGAATTACCTGAAATCTTGCAAGACCATCTATGATCTGATTTTGGCTGATCCGCCATATAAGCTCGATAAATACGAAGAACTCTTGTCATTAATCAATGGTGGACATTTGCTTGCCAGTAATGGTATAATTGTATTTGAAGCAGACAAGAAACAATCATTACCGATGCAATCTGGTAATCTTGTACTGACGAGAGAAAAGGTGTTTGGCAACACCAAGTTCGGTTTTTATGAAATGAGGGAAGAAGAATGAAAGTTGGTTATTATCCAGGGACATTCGATCCAATCACATACGGTCATTTGGATATCATCACAAGAGCTGCGAATTTGTTTGACAAGCTCTATGTCGCTGTATCTTACAATCCAATCAAGAATCCGCTGTTTACGACCCAGGAACGCGTCGATTTGGTCAAGAGTGTCTTGATCAGCATTGAGAATATCGAAGTTGTCGAATCCAAAATATTGACCGTAGAACATTGTAAACAACTGGGAGCATCGCATATCGTCAGAGGGCTTCGCGCTGTTACCGACTATGACTATGAATTTCAACTCAACAGCATCAACAGGGAAATCAGTTCGGAGATTGATACCGTATTTTTGATGACGCAAGGGAAGTATAGTTTCCTATCCTCATCATCGGTTCGGGAATTGGCTCAATTTGGTGGCGATATTTCTTCATTCGTGCCAGATATCGTGCGGATTGCGATCGATAAGAAGTTTGGTCGATAAGATAGGAAAATAAACCCTGAAAAAATGAAAAATTTTCTTTACAAACTGGCTATCACATATTATAATATTATGTGCGTGTGACTCGGTAGCTCAGCAGGATAGAGCAACGGCCTTCTAAGCCGTCGGTCGGGGGTTCGAA
>JAFGQH010000025.1 GCA_016935815.1 Bacilli bacterium
ATCCAAAAAATGATATTAGCAATTCGATATTTGTTCTTTTTTTTCGTTTGATTTTCTACTATTTGATTTTCTTTCATAATTCTCCCCTAGCTCTATTATAGATTTCATGTGGTATTAACTTGTTGCAATTCATAGAACACAATAATAATACAATTGTGAGAAAAAACCTTATATCCTCTAATATACATAAAGAATATCTTCTCTAGATTCTTCATATAGAGGAATCCAGAAAACATAATCTTTAAGTCAACATAACTTAGGCGCGAACGCCTAAGTTATGTCTTCTTAAATTCAAACAATTCTCTAATAATTAGGATGTTTGTAATGTAAATGTCATTGCCAATGTGAATGTAGCACCCATGACTGCGTTAGTTGCATCTGCATCCCAACCTTCAAGCCATACTCTGACTGTTACAAGTTCAGGAACATTTGCAGTTCCCAAGTAATTTACAACTGTTGTGCCTTCAGTACCTTCGATTGCTGCTAATGCAGTATCTAAAGTACCGTTAGTACCATTGAAGTTAACTGCTGAGTCTGTTGCATCGTCATTGAAACCAGCATCAGATGCAGACCATGCAAATCCATAATCCAAATCACTACCAAATACGGTATATTTGGCTGCGTCAAGATTATCGTCACCAATAATTCCAACTGCCATAGCGTCTGCATATGTACCAGCTAATGTGTAGTCAAATAAAATATTTGTGTTAGTTCCACTAGGTCTCAATAACCAGAATTTAAATTCCAAGAAATGTCCAGAAGCATTGTTAGCTGTGGCAGCCGCTAAAGGTCTTGTAGCAGAAGTAGCACTAGTCAAGTATCTTAGAGTAGTAATATCAATACTGTCATAGGTTGTATCCCCACTTGTTTCTCCAGCCAAAGCTGTAACTGGGAGTAGTCTCCATGCAGTGTAGGATGCATAATATGGTGAATCAGTGATGTCTGCAACACTTGAAAAATCATCTAATGTCCAAGCGGCGCTTGCATCACCATATAAATAGTCACCATATACTTGTCCTTCAGTCTCTGCTTCTCCAGTTCTCCAAGTTCTTATCAATAAGGACTCTGAAGACTCTACTGTAATGTTGATTGTGTTAACTGTAACTTGATTTGATACAGTGAACCATGCATAGGTTGAGCCTACAGTCGCGATCAATGCAAATACTAACACAATCGCTGACATAATAACTTTTGTTTTTAAAGATTTCATTTTGTTTACCCCTTTTCTATTTTTTTTCTTTTTGCTTGAGAATTAAAACTCGTAGACTTCAGTTACAGTGAACTGCATGTCCAATTTGATACCGCCACCCATCAAAGCAATTGTGTGATCGGCATCTTCTCCTTCGTACCAGACAATGACTGTTACTTTCATAACATCTCCTGGTTCGAAAAATGAGATTTCTTCGTGCATGACCTCTTCAGGACTGTAAAACGCTTCTGTAAGAGGTTCGAGTTCTCCGGGTGCAGATCCATTTGTCGACTGCCGTTTAGCGTATGTTGTGCCTATCCCGTCTATGATTACTCGTACTCTTATGGCCTCTTCTGCGCCTTGCGCTGAAGATAGAATGTTCATCGTGGCTGCTAAATCAACCGGAACATCTCCTGCGTTTTCTACATAGAATGTATAAACGAGATAAGAAGATCCATTGTTTGGTCCATCCACCGATGTCATCTCTTCATCCGAAGGCAAGCATACACTATCACCTAGTTGGTAAAGTGTGTATTGTGTCCCACAATATGCGGTCATGCCTTGATTATCATCTACTTTTGTGGCCATCAAACGTGATGTATAATCCTTTTCGAGATGGTTTTCGTACATTGTAATTCCTGCATTCTGTGCTGTTCTGTCAACTGTGAATGTAAAATTACCGACAACCTCTCCGTAGTATGATATCGCAAATATTAGAAATGTTAGAATTGCGCTTATCATGATTCCAAATCGGCTCGCCTTAGCGACACGTGCAGCTCTCGATGCGGAAATGACGCGCTCTGCTAACTTGATTTTTTGGCTCATATCATAAGCTAACCCCCATTTCTGATAAGTTCTGGCTTTTTAAGAAAATAAAAAAGCCATCACCTTAGTCACGTCGCATTTTCTATTCCCAAGCAAAAAGAAGAAATAAAAAATGCCGACATCTTAATAAGATAACGGCAACTGGCTACCATCTTTACGAAAAGAAGGCCCTATAGCTTTGCGTCGCTAGTTTTCACTAGTTTTGCTATTTACGCACATAGTATATAATAATTAATCCTTTTTGTCAACCAAATTGTGAATATTTTGTGAATTGTCTAAATAATTTCAAAATATTCTCTTTTTAAACGAGAAAGGAGGCTTTCGGTGTAATATCCGAAGCCTCCTAACCCAGTTGCAAATAATTGGACATGAGAAAAAATTATTATCGTTACGCCTCTGCCTTCAGGCAAAAACCTAGATAACGTATATTGTGTCTTTCACCAAGAAGAATCCCGTAATCAGGGATGTGAAGATAAGTGGGTTCTCATACATGGATGCATGACCGACTTCCGGCAATTTGATCCAATTTGCGTTTTTTATGTGTTTGAACAGGTATTCTTGTTCTTTGACCGGCGTCAATGTGTCATTTTCGGCAGAAACGATCATAACTGGCAAGTCAAGTTGTTCAAGCTGTTCTCTCACATCGTATGGTTCCGCAGAGCGAGTCAAACGTTCCATTGCATCCAAGAAATCAGGATTCGAGAAAACAGGAGCCAATACTTTCTCTCTTGCTTTCATCCATTCCAATTTCTCTTCGTAGTATTTCTCTGAGTAAATCGTTGGAATGGTGACTTTGTAATACAAATCCGGATTTCTGGTTTCTCCCGCTTTGATCCAACCATCACCGATGTCTTTCAACCAAGGTGTGGTATACGCTGCGGAATTGAACAACATGAGTCGTTCCACGCGCTCTTGGTATTTGCATGCAAATGCCAAAGCAGCGTTGCCGCCGTAAGAAATTCCCACAATGTTGATCTTAGGAATTGATAGATAATCCAACAAGTCTTTTAACAAATCGATCTGGATTTCATGGGTATAGGACTTTCCCACCAATTTATGAGATTGACCTTGATCATAGAAATCCATTCTCAAGACCTGAAAATGCTCTTTCAATGTCTTCATGAAAGGAATCCATGAACGAGTTGACATCATGATACCATTCAGAATCAGGAGTTTTGGTTTTTCTGGAGTTCCTTCCAGTTCATAGAAAATTTCTTTTCCATTGTGATTAAAAATGCTCATTGAGAAAGCCTACTTCCAATGCTTCTTTTTTTAGTTGTTCGCGGAATTTCGGATGTGCAATAGAAATCAAGTCTTTTGCCCGTTCTCTGATGTTCTTTCCACGAAGACTGACAATACCATACTCAGTAACGACATAATCCACATCGTTTCTGGACAAAGAGACAGCAGCGCCAGGTTTCAAAGTGCAAACGATTTTGGAGACTTCTTCTTTTTCACCTGTCTCTTTGTTTCTCACCATCGCAGTGGAGTAAAGAGAGATGAAGGAACGTCCGTTTTTGGCATTTTGTGCTCCAACAGCGGTATCTGTTTGACCGCCGGTTCCCGAGAAATGAGTGGTTCCAATGGATTCGCTGCAGCATTGCCCGGTCAAATCGATTTCCAAGGTGCTATTGATTGATACTTGATTGTCATTCAATCCGATAATTGCAGGATCATTTACATACCGACCTTGTAACATCAAGATAGATGGATTCCCATCGATGAAATCATACATCTCTTTGGTTCCAAATGCGAAGCAGCAAACATGCTTACCTCTGTGCAATGTCTTCTTCTTGCCATTTACCACTCCTGCTTGAATCAAATCGATCATATTGCTGGTGAACATCTCGGTATGGATTCCGAGATCTTTTTTATTCAACAAAGCTTTTGCGACTGCGTTTGGAATTCCACCGATACCGAGTTGAATCGTATCCCCATCATGGATTTCATTGGCAATGTAATTACCGATGATAACATCTTTTTCATTTGGTTCAGGGTTAGGTAATGTTGGTGGCTCGTAATTGGTTTTTACAAGGTAATCCACATCGTTGATGTGGACCTCCATGTCACCATAGGTTCTTGGAAAATTATCGTTTACTTCTAATACGACGATATCAGCTTGTTCCAATATTTCTTTTTCATAGATATTGGATACTGAAAGTGATACAAAGCCATGTTCATCAGGCATGGTCGCTGCTGTGACAAAGATATCGACTTTCTTGTAATCGATGCGTTTTTTTCCTGCAAAATGCAAATTATTAGGAATAAACGATATGTTTCCATGTTTGTGAGTCTTTCTCAAAACACCGGTATAAAACCAGCCATCCAGGAAAAAGGAATCACGGAATTTTTCATCCACATAAAAATCAGCATCCGCAACTGGCAAACAATTGGAAACAGTAACGTGTTTGACTCTGCTGGCTGTTTTGGATAGATTGAGCATTAGTTCTTGTGGTTCCGCTGCGGCGGATCCGACAACGATATGCATATCGCTTTGAATCAGGTCTAGGATTTTGTCAATCGTGACAAATTCGTGTTTTCTCATGGTTTCCTCCTATAATACAGCGTGGCAATCAAGGGGAGAAGGATATTCTCCCCTGATGCCATTATACCAGAAAAAGGTTTTATTATGCTGTTGCTTCGATTTCTTCTAGTGTTTCGATTGGTTGTACAACATTGAATGATTCGAGTGGATAATCTGTCTCAACTACATCTGTAGTAGCTGGATTGTCACCCAATACGAATGCATATTGCAACAATGACATGGAAGCGATACCCCAACGTTTTCCGTCAGAGAAATCAACTGTTCCACCCATAGG